>NZ_JBXWMI010000019.1:0-81930 GCF_059609765.1 Ruegeria sp. YTSC106 | reverse complement strand
GTTATACCCCTGAAGCTCGCGGGTATGAATCACGCAGGCGGGATGGCGACAACCAAATTAATAGGTCCAGAACCTAGTAGCGGCCGGTCCTCTCCTGACCTAGGCACAACTTGTTCCCGGGCAAACTTTGATCAGAGAGACACCTCCCAATTTCGATGTAGAACGGACGCAGCAGGTGCATCAGGTGTCACCCAAGCGAACCCTGCCCCGCCCCTGGTCTGGCTCATATAACTACCGCCGTCTGACCCGCTCACGGCTGCGCTCCCGTCGTTCGATGTTGATCTGGTGATCGCGACCAAAGGCCCGATAGAAACCCAGACCTTTGGACTAGTTCAGGAATTGAGAGACGCTGTCGACCTGATCGTCGTTGCGTCCGCGTGGAAAGGATTGCAGCTCGCGTTTGAATGCCACCAGCCAGGGCGCATCAATTGGCAACATCACCCTGCCCTCCTCCACCGGTGCACAAGCTGACTGGAACCGGGTTTCCTTATCTTTGTCAGGCTTAATGCGTTCGTACCGCCTGCGATCGTCAAAGAACAACTCGTCAAAGAGTGGTTTTCCGCTTGCCGCAACTTCGATTAGAACGTGGTCGGGATCCCAGCGGTTGACAAGACTCAATGGCTTGGACTTCAGGTCCGTGTAGTCCACCTGCCCTCGCCAGACGTCAAGCAGGTACCATGCGTTTTCGCGAAAGCCCCAGGTCGTATAGACCGAGAAGTCGGACCGGGAATCCGCAGACATGCCCGTACCCCAGCTTTGAACAACCAGTTGGAGCCAGCGAGGATCATCGATGGTTTCGTAAGTACCGAACCACTCCCAGCGCAGGGGCGAGCCGTCTGGTGCAATCGGGTTTTCTGCTGATACTGGCAATTGAACACGACCGCGCCCATTTCGCGACGCTTGGTATCCAACGTGTCCTGATCCAGACGCGACGGGCACAGCAGATCACCCGGTTTGCGGCGCATGACCTTTCCTCGACCGAGATGAACCGTCTCATGCTCTTGCGCGATGGTAGGCAGGTTCAGATGCCGATAGGTTCCGCGTTTGAGCAAGTAGCCCGGCGGATCCATCTCGTGCAGCCGCTGCGCAACCATGACGACGCGCCCCTCGGCCGGGTTGTCAAAGCGCGACAGCAAGGTTCCCTCAATGAACTCCTGCGCCTTGACCAGTTCAGCTTCGGAACCCAGTCGCCCGAACTCACACTCAAGCGACTGGTCAGCGTTACCCTCGCACTTGATTGGGTTGAACAGGAATTTCCGTTCGACTTTTGACACCTCAAGAACCGGCCTCCCTGATACAGGGTTCGCCCCCCTGATCCGTGGGAACAATTCCCTGTTCGCTCAAGAAAATTTCCTGTTTCACCTTTTAGGGAATTTGCAGCATAAACCTCTGAAAAGCATACGGTTCTGATAGGATAAACTCTAGGTCCCAGGCCCATCTCACGAAAATTCCCTGTAAACTGCCGGGTATCAGGGAAATCCCGCCCAAAGCGAACCCGCCAATATGCGGCACTGAGACTGGGGCGTTAAGTGTCCTCTGAATGTACGGTTTGCTCCGTCTCTGATTGAAAACGCATGCGCCAACTCGCGGGAATTGCGGCACGATTCCGGGTTAGAAAACACCGCTGAAGTGAGGCAGGTATGAGTGGCGGGGAGACAGGGATTCGAACCCTGGGAACGCTCTCACGTTCAACGGTTTTCAAGACCGCCGCATTCGACCACTCTGCCACCTCCCCGTCGACAGCAGGGTCTAAGGCGAAGTTCGACCAGAGGCAAGCCGAAATCGGGAAATCTTGCCGAAGCCTGTGCAGCGGTCTTTCCATGACACTTCAGCCACGTTATGATCCGTTCGAAAGACCGTAACAGGCTGGCATACAGAACCGGCAGACCGGCAGCGGGGTTCGGAAAACGAAACCCCTTCAGGCAAGGGATAAGCAGATGAAGCGAGCGATCGAGACACGCCCGGGGCCGAAACGGCTGGCGTATCTGGCGTTGACTTTGACGATACTGGCCGGATGCGAAGAGGCTTTTTCAACTTCTGAATCGGCTGAGAAACCGGAAGAAAATTCGGGGAAAACAGAACTCCTGCCCGACGTGACCACCAGCTCTAAGCGTGATGTCGAAGCCCCTGAGGTTTTTCAGACAACCGAAGCAGGGCTTTGGGATGGCCGCCCGTCCCTTGGCGGGGTTTGGGTTGCTCACCCGGACGTTTCACAACCTGAGCGTGTCGTGATCAGAAACACCTCTAACAACAAATCCGTGACTGGCGCCCTGTTCCGGCGCGAGCGCGATCTGCCCGGACCCGCGCTTCAGGTCTCGTCCGCTGCTGCGAAAGAGCTCGGAATGCTTGCGGGCGCGCCGACAAAAGTCAGCGTCGTCGCACTGCGCCGGGAAAAGCTGGAAGAACCATCGCCGGAGGATGCGCCGGAGGCAGAAGAATCGGCAGCGGAAACCACCGCCGCGGCTGCTGATGGAGCTTCCGACACTCAAGCTTCTACAGACTCGGAAAAACCGGCCAAACGAAAATGGTGGCAAAAGAAGGAACCTGCCGTTGCTGCGGCTGGTACGGCTGCGGTTGCAGCGGGGACTGACAGTGCATCGGATGAAACGGCTGAAAACGCCGAGACCGCAAGCGAAGACGCCGAGACGCCCACTTCTACGGACGATCAGGTCGACACACCTGCCGAAAAACCAGCCAAGCGGAAATGGTGGCAGAAGAAAGCCCCCGCAGCTGCTGCCGCGGGAACTGCTGTGGCCGCGGCTGATACGGCGACTGACAGCGCAGACGTAGCCGCCGAAGCCGCCGAAGCCGTGGTGTCACCCTCTTTGTCGGATGCACCGGTCACGCCCCCAGCTGAGCCACCTGCCAAACGGAAATGGTGGCAAAAGAAAGACCCCGCCGCGATCACCGAAACGCCACTGGATCCGGTAGAGGGGGCCGCAGCCGCAATTGATGCGTCAGAAGCCACTCCTGTCGCAGCCGCCACAACGTCGGCGACACCTCTGAGCAAACCGTTTGTTCAGATCGGAACCTTCAGCGTCGAGGCTAACGCCAAGTCAGCCGCCCAAAAAGTGCGTCGGAACGGCATGCCCACAGTTGTACGGGAATTGAAAACAGCAAATAGTACTGTCTGGCGAGTGTTGGTTGGCCCCGCCGCAACCCGGGCCGAGCGAAAAGCCTTTCAAAAGGACGTGAAAGACCTTGGCTTCAAAGACGCGTTCACGGTAACCGACTAATTCAGGGAGTCGTAACATGCTATCCTCAATGCGAACATCCGTTCTGGCTTTCGGGTTTGCCGTTCTGGCGATACCTGCCCAGGCTTTTGATACATCTGCCCGTGCGGCATATGTGATCGACCAAACCACCGGTACCGTACTGCTGTCGAAAGAGGCCGACCAGCCGTTGCCGCCCGCGTCGATGTCCAAGCTCATGACGCTTTACGTCGCGTTCGAAGCGTTGCGGGACGGACGCTTGACGCTGGACGAAACTCTGCCCGTTTCAGAACACGCGATGAGCTATGGCGGATCGACCATGTTCCTGAACACGCAAGATCGCGTTCGTGTCGAGGATCTGCTGCGCGGCATTATTGTTTTGTCGGGCAATGATGCCTGCGTCGTCATCGCCGAAGCGCTCAGCCCGGATGGCACCGAGGCGGGGTTTGCGCGATACATGACCCAGCGAGCCAAGCAAATGGGCATGAACAATTCGAACTTCGCAAATTCAAACGGTTGGCCCGCCGCCGGGCATATGATGTCGGTTCATGATCTGGCCGTTCTTGCGGATCGCCTGATCTCCGACTTTCCAGAATACTACCCTCTATTCGCCGAAGAGGTTTTCGAGTTCGATGGCCGCGCACCGTCCAATGCCCGTAACCGCAACCCGTTGCTGCGACTTGATATCGGTGCGGATGGTCTGAAAACCGGCCACACGCAAGAAGCGGGCTATGGCCTTGTCGGGTCCGCCAAACAAGGTGACAGGCGGGTGATCTTTGTGCTGACGGGTCTCGACAGCACCGGCCAGCGGGCAGAGGAGGCTGAAGCCGTGGTTAACTGGTCGTTTCGAAATTTTGTCGAGAGGACAGTTGCCAACGCGGAAACGCCGATAGCCGAAGCCAAACTATGGATGGGCGAGAAAAAGACCGTGGGGCTTGTCCCCGATGGTGATCTGAACGTGCTGTTCCCGGTTCTGGGCACACAGAATGTCGAGGCCGAAGTGGTCTATGAGGGCCCGATCAATGCGCCCGTCAAGAAAGGCCAGCAACTCGCCGAACTGGTGATCAAACCCGAAGGTCTGCCGGAAATCCGGCGACCGCTGGTGGCAGCTGAAGATGTTGCGATCGGCGGTTTTTTGGTACGTATGCTGACTGTTGGCAGTATCGTATTGAAAGACGTGATCAACAACCCGCTGGAGTCGATGTGACGAAAGCGGGGTTATTTCTGACCTTCGAAGGCATTGACGGTTCAGGCAAGTCAACCCAGGCGCGGATGCTGGCGGAACATCTGCGTGCGCAGGGTCACGAGGTGGTACTGACGCGCGAACCCGGCGGCTCTGCGGGGGCCGAGGAAATTCGCAGCCTGGTTTTGGAAGGCGACCCGGATCGCTGGTCGGCCGAAACCGAGATTCTGCTGTTCACCGCGGCCCGTCGCGACCATCTGGAGCGTACCATCGAACCCGCGCTGGCAGCAGGGAAGGTCGTGATCTGCGACCGCTTTGCAGACAGCACACGTATGTACCAGGGCTTGTCCCGGGGCGACCTGCGAAATCTCGTGGATCAATTGCACAGCATGATGATCGGGCGCGAACCGGATATGACGCTGCTGATCGACATGGACCCTGAAACGGGCCTGGCACGCGCCAAGGGGCGACAAGGCACCGAAGAACGTTTCGAGGACTTTGGCCCGGAATTGCAAAAGAAGATGCGCGCCGGCTTTCTGGCGCTGGCCGATGAATTCCCGGACAGGTTTCACATCGTGGATGGCAACAGGGACATGGACAGCGTGGCGCAGGATGTTACAGAAATCGTTCAGGCAGCACTGCGGTAGACGATGAGCGACGATATCCCTTCCCCGGATCAGGTGCCGGGTGCACCACATCCGCGCGAAACCGTTCGGCTTTTTGGCCAGGACGCGGCTGAACAGGCATTTCTGACCGCCTACACTTCGGACCGTCTGCATCACGGTTGGCTGCTGACAGGGCCACGCGGTGTCGGCAAGGCGACACTGGCTTGGCGAATTGCGCGGTTCCTGCTTGCTACACCTCCGGCAGAGGATGACGGGTTGTTCGGCGCGCCGCCTCCGCCCGAGACGCTCGACATTGATCCTGACCACCCGGTAGCCCATCGCATTCAGGCCGGGGCAGAACCGGGTTTGGCAGCGATAGCCAGATCGCTGAACGATCAGGGACGGCTGCGCAGTGAGATCGTCGTGGATGACATCCGCAAGCTCGGGAAGTTTTTTGGCCTGTCCTCTGCTGACGGCGGCCGCCGCGTCGTGATCGTGGATTCAGCGGACGAAATGAACGTCAGCGCTGCCAACGCGTTGCTGAAAATGCTGGAAGAGCCGCCTGCGCGCACCACCCTTTTGTTGGTGTCACACCAACCCTCGCGCCTGTTGCCAACCATCCGTTCGCGCTGTCGCACGCTGCGCCTCGGCCCGCTGAACGCGCAAGACATGCAAGCCGCCCTTTCACAAACGGAAACCGAAATTCCCGCTCAGACTGAACACCTTGCTGCGCTTGCGGCGGGTTCAGTCGGAGACGCCGAGCGTTTGATCAATCTGGGTGGTCTGGACATCTATGCCGAACTGATCGCCATACTGGGCACCCTGCCCCGTATGGACCGCCAGCGCGCGCTGGCTTTGGCCGAAGCGGCGGCGCAGCGCGGCGCGGCAGACCGGTTTGAACTTTTGCTAACATTGATCGACGTTGCTCTGTCACGGCTGGCCCTGACCGGGGCAACAGGCACACCACCGGTTCCTGAAGCCGCCCCCAACGAGAGTGAAACACTGGCGCGTCTGTCAGCATCGCCGGATCAAGCCCGTCGCTGGGCCGAGGTCGCCGCGACGATCACAGCCCGGGCGCGACATGGTCAGGCTGTCAACCTTGACCCTGCCGCTCTGGTCCTAGATACGGTGTTCAAGATACAGGAAACCGCCGGTCAGAACAGATGAGCGACACCCCCCAGATTACTGACAGCCATTGCCATCTGGACTTCCCGGATTTCGACGGCCAGTTGGACGACATCATCACGCGTGCCGCCCAGGCTGGCGTGACCCGCATGGTGACGATTTGCACCAAGCTGCGCAACGAACCCGCTGTCCGTGCGATTGCCGAAACCCACGCGCCGGTCTTCTATGCCGCCGGCACACACCCGATGAGTGCCGCGGACGAGCCATTGGTCTCGGTCGAAGATCTGGTCGCCCTGGCACAGCATCCAAAATTAGTCGGTATCGGTGAAACCGGCTTGGACTATCACTATACCGCCGATAGCGCGGAAGTTCAGAAACAGTCCTTGCGCATCCATATCGAAGCAGCCCAGCGCACCGGGTTACCTCTGATCATTCACGCCCGCGCAGCTGATGAAGATATGGCCAGCATTCTGGCCGAAGAATATCGCAACGCGCCGTATTCCTGCGTGATGCACTGCTTCTCATCCTCAGCTGAACTGGCCAAGGCCGCCTTGGATTTAGGTTTTTACCTGTCCATGTCCGGCATAGCCGCCTTCCCCAAGAGCCAGGAATTACGGGACATTTTCGCAAGCGCCCCGGTGGATCGCGTTTTGGTGGAAACCGACGCCCCCTATCTGGCTCCACCGCCGTACCGTGGCAAGCGCAACGAACCGGCCTACACCGCGCACACAGCGCGTAAGGGGGCCGAAGTCTTTGGCATGGACTATGCCGCTTTTGCTGACCAGACGCAGGCAAACTTCGACCGGCTGTTCACCAAAGCAGCACTGTACAAGGCCGCTGCATGACCGGATTGCGATTTACAATTTTGGGTTGCGGATCCTCTGGCGGCGTGCCGCGATTGGGCGGTCAGTGGGGTGATTGTGACCCTGCGAACCCCAAAAATGTCCGGCGCCGCTGTTCGATGCTGGTCGAACGCGACGGGCCAGATGGCACAACTTCGGTTCTGATCGACACCACGCCTGATATGCGCAGCCAGTTGCTTGAAACAGGTACAGGGCGATTGGACGGGGTCGTCTATACGCATTCCCACGCAGACCATGTGCATGGAATCGATGATTTGCGCATGATCGTGTTCAACATGAAAACCCGTGTTCCTGTGTGGGCGGATGGCGACACCCAGAACGCTTTGTTGGGGCGGTTTGGATATGCGTTCATTCAGCCGGAAGACTCCCCCTATCCTCCGATCCTCGAGCTTAAGTCTATCGACGGTCCATTTGAAATCGACGGTCCCGGTGGCGCGATTCCGTTTCGCCCTTTCAAGGTGAATCACGGTTCGATCGATTCCCTTGGATTCCGCATTGGGCAACTCGCCTATCTGCCGGATGTTGCCGAGATTTACGACGACGCCTGGCCCGAAATGAAAGGGCTGGACTGCCTTGTCATTGACGCCCTGCGCCGCTCACCTCATCCGACGCATGCGCATCTGGAAAAGACGCTCGGGTGGATCGAAAAGTTGCAACCGAAGCGCGCGGTATTGACCAACATGCATATCGACCTCGACTATGCGACCGTCGACGCCGAAACCCCCGATCACATCACCCCCGCCTTCGACGGGATGGTGATCCATCAGTCGCAGTAGGCCGCTGCCCGCCCCCCGCATGATATCGCTGCAGGCCCGTCGCACGGGGGTCATATGCTGCAAAGCCTGATCGATGTCATTCTTCCGGTTTTCCTTGTAATCGGAGCCGGGTATACTGCAACCCGCACAGGATACTTCAAAGAAACGCATGTGGATGGGCTGATGAAGTTCACCCAAGGCTTTGCGATTCCATGCCTTTTGTTCCTGGCCATCGCGCATCTGGACCTCAGCGCCAGTTTCGATCCCCGGCTTTTGGCCAGCTTCTATTCCGCCGCTGCTTTATGTTTCACCGCAGGTCTGTTCGGCGCGCGCATAATTTTCGGTCGCGATTGGGAAGATTGCGTCGCCATAGGGTTTTGTTGCCTGTTCTCGAACTCTGTCCTCTTGGGCTTGCCGATTACCGAACGCGCATATGGGCCCGAGAACCTGACTGGCAACTATGCGATCATCGCCTTCCATTCTCCGTTTTGCTACGGCGTTGGGATCACGGTGATGGAGGTCGTGCGAAATCGCGGTCATGGAGGCATGCGTATGGCACGGTCTGTATTGTCTGCAATGTTCAAGAACGCACTGATCCTTGGTATCGCCCTTGGGTTTCTTGTCAACCTGTCTGGCCTGGCGATCCCTGCCGTGGTCGACGAAGCACTGGGGTTGATCACACGTGCAGCCCTGCCCGGGGCGTTGTTTGCCTTGGGCGGTGTGCTGGTCAAATACAAGCCCGAAGGCGACCTGCGCACCATCGCATTTGTTTGCTGTATCTCGTTGATGCTGCACCCCAGTCTGGTGTGGATGTTCGGCAAATCCGTGGGCCTGCCGCAGGACCTGTTTCGGTCGGGCGTTTTGAATGCCGCCATGGCTCCGGGTTTCAACGCCTATATCTTCGCCAATATGTACGGTCGCGCAAAACGGGTAGCAGCGTCGGCCGTACTTATTGGTACAGCCTCGTCTATTCTGACTGTCTGGCTATGGCTGACACTTCTGGGCTAACTGTGGTGTTGACTTCAGGTCGACGTGAAACACCTATCGCACAACGCAGCAGGAGATCCGAATGTCACATGCTATTATCGTCGCTCATGGCCAACCATCAGACCCGGAACCGGCCGAAGCTGCACTTGCGACATTCGCCGCCAAGGTCAACGCGGCAACAAAGAATGTGGTTGTCCATTCGGCCACTCTGGCTGCACCGGGCGCGTTGGAGGCGAAGCTGGACCGCGTGCCAGAGAACCCGGTCATCTACCCACTTTTCATGGCAAAAGGGTGGTTTGTCACCAGCGCTTTACCCAAACGGCTTGGGGATCATCCGACGCAGGTTTTAGACCCGCTGGGAATCGACCCAGAACTGCCGACCCTGACCGCAGAGGCCCTGCGAACGGAATTGTATGACAAACACTGGGCCGCTCAGTCCACAGATCTGGTCATTGCGGCGCATGGTTCCGGTCGCAGTCGGAACCCATCGACCGTAGCGTTGCAGTTTGCAGAACAGCTTAGAGGTTTGGTTGCTTTCAAATCTGTTTGCGTCGGTTTCGTCGAAGAGCCACCATCCATTTCTGACGCGGCAAACGGTACCGGAGATCAGGCGCTGTGCCTTCCGTTCTTTGCCTGTACCGGAGGACATGTTCAGGAAGATGTACCGCAAGAGCTAGATCGTGCAGGGTTCTCTGGCGTCGTACTGCCTGTGGTGGGAGAGTTGCCTCCGATCCGGGCCCAGATCGCAAAAAAGTTGACAGAGGCATTCGAATCTGCCTGAAGCCCCGATACGATCCCCATCCTGTTCTCTGGGCGAATTCAGGTTTGCGCCTTGCTCAACGTTGAAAACAGGCGATGGCAAGACCGGCCATCGCGTTTGGCCTGATAAAGGGCCAAGTCCGCTGCGTGCAGAATGTCGGCGGCGTTGGGGCTTTTGAATTGCGTGGACAAGGCAGTGCCAATACTGACCGAGATGGTGCAGAGCTGATTCTGGAACAACATCGGTTCGTTCAACCTTGAAATCAAACGCCCAGCAATGGAGATCAGGGTATCTTCGCGTGTCAGGTCTTTAAAAACAATTACAAACTCATCCCCGCCAACCCGGGCAACAGTATCATTGTTTCGTGTCTCCTCCTGCATGATGCGGGCGGCCTCCTGTAAGACGAAGTCACCAGCCGCATGACCCAGCTTGTCATTCACGGCTTTGAAAAAGTCCAAATCCAGATGCATTAGCGCGAAGGTGGAATTTCCCGAAACCAAATGCTCGAGCAAGTGGTCCATTGCTCTGCGGTTCTTCAATCCGGTCAAAGTGTCGGTATAGGCCTGCTCTTCGGCTGCCAGCATCGCCCCCTGTAGCCGAAGGTTGAGAGAGCGGGATGCCTCCATCGCGGCGGATTTGGCTTCAACCAGATACAACAGCTCAATCGCGAGATCCGTGCCCGAGAAATCTGCACTTGTCAGCGCATAGTCCCGCACCGCATCCAATATTGAAATACCAAATGACAGATTGATGACCGCGCCGCCGGAATGCGGCAAAGGAGCGACCAACCCTTTGAGGGTTGTGCGGGGTTCATCATGAAACCTCAGGTGCAACTTCGCCCCCGCCATTGACATCAAGGCGGGAACGGTTGTGATCGTTCTGGGACGGATCAGTTCAAACACATCCAGAAAACCCTGTCCCACCAGCGGCAATTCAGGTCGCAACTTTTGCAAGGTCGGACCCGCTTGCTGAATATGCCCGTTTTGGTCCACCAACAGAAACATCGGGCAAAGCGTTTCCAGAAGACCAGCCAGTTCTTGGGTATCTGTCATCCGTTCCGAGCCCCCAGATCAAAATGCCGCCCCTCAGCAAAAGCGCTTTCAACCAACATGATGGAAATGACGTCACTACCTTGCTGCTGCCCCTCGTGTGACAGCATCACCAGCGCACCATAGTCATCCGCCATTGCGCGCAGGACCCCAACCATGACATTGGAATACCCCGGCAGGCCCCGGAAGCAACTCAGCTGAAACTCCGTGGCTGACAGCTCTCTCAATTCCACGGCTGGCAGGGTCAAATCAGACACGGCCAGCCGCACGCGATCCGCCAGATCGTCGAGCGAATGAAGAAATTCCACGTAGCTGACGCCGCCAAACCTGAGAAGACGGCGCAATCCTTCCATATTCGGGTGCGACACGAGATACGTCCCCAGGTCCTCAAAAACTTCGGCTTGCGGCCGATCAAGGTCGGCACTCAGCGCCTCCATTACCTGGGACGTCATGTCATCGTCATAGACGAGCATGGCTTCAAACTCGACAAACCCCAGCCTTGCAGCTTCGGTCACGCGCAACCAGCAGGATCGCCCGTAGGTCGCACAGACAAAGGACTGTATCGCCCGATTGATCAGACCATGCATGAGATGCCCCAGATTGGTGTTCTTTGCACTGTGGCCCGAAAAACCTTAACAAATAGCCAAAATCCACCCTGAGCTGTAGCGAATGCAACCGAGTATCAGTTCGATATCACCTGTCCGGTCAGAAATCAGTGGGCGCGCCGCCTTCCGCTTTGCGACGTTCGACAAATGCGGCCAGTTCCTCGCGAATACCTTCATCCATCGGGGGGGCCTCAAAGCTTGAGATGATCTCCTTGAACATGTGATGCGCGCGTTCTGCCGTCCAGATACCGCCAGCGGCCTCCCATCCTTCATAGTTTTTCCAGTCACTCAGGAAGGGTTGATAGAACGCCGTGGTATAGCGATCCTGGGTATGCTGAATACCAAAGAAATGACCGTCATTACCGACCGACCTGATCGCATCCAGTGCAATCTCGTCCGGCCCTGTGGCGGTCAACTCGGGGTTCATATAGCGTTGAATTTGCTGTAGGATTTCGCAGTCCATGATGAACTTTTCCGGGCTGGCGATCAGACCGCCCTCAAGCCAACCGGCTGCGTGGTAAACCATATTGGTGCCCGATTGCACGGCTGCCCAAAGAGAATTCGAAGTCTCCCACACCGACTGCCCGTCCGGCACATTTGCCGCGCAAACACCCGAAGACCGCATGGGCAAACCATAGAACCGCGCCATCTGGCCGGTCATCTGGGTCGAACGCATGTATTCCGGCGTTCCAAAGGCGGGCGCACCGGATTTCATATCCACGTTCGACGTGAAGGTACCGATCACACAAGGGATACCTGGGCGCACATATTGGAACAGCGCAATAGCACATAGCGCCTCGGCCAGGGACTGCGCCACTGCGCCTGCCATAGTTACGGGTGCCATGGCCCCGGCCAGCGTAAAGGGTGTGACTACAATCGCTTGTCCCCGCCGCGCCAGGCGCAAGCATCCGTCTATCATCGGGTGATCGTGTTTCAGCGGCGAGGTTGAGTTGATATTGGTGTACATGCGCGGCGCGGCTTCGAACTCTTCGTGGCTCAAGCCGCCTGCAATGCGCACCATTTCCATGACATCTTCGACACGTTCCTTGCCCAGCGAATAGGCGTGCATCGCCTTGTCAGTCAGGGTCAGCTTGTCGTACAGCACGTCCAGATGGCGGACGCTGGCGTGGATATCGACCGGCTCGACCGGGTATCCGCCGGCGAAATGGATACAGTTGAAGTACTGGGTCAGCTTCAGAAGATTCCGGCACATCTCGCGATTGCCCGGCACTTTTTTCCCGATCTCCATGTCCCAGTAGTTCGGCGGGGAAGAGACGTTGCCGAACAGGATGTTCTTCCCGCCAATTTCGATCTTGCGATCCAGATTGCGTGGGGTGATTGAAAACTGGCTGGGAGCCTTGGCAAGCATCTCCATGACAAAGTCGCGGCCCATGCGGACATTGTCGCCGTCGATGGTGCAACCGGCTTCGCGCAGGATGCCTATTGCCTCTTCGTTGTAAAACTCGATCCCGATCTCTTCGAGGATGCGCATCGCCCCTTCATGGATCGCTTCGATTCCGGCCTGATCCAAAGGTTCTGTGGGTCGATCGATATTGACCGGCGGGTCCCAGGGCATCTGGTCAATCGCTGCACTGCCCCTGCGCGCAGCCGCCCCTGCACGCCCTCCTCCGCGGCGCTTGCGTGTCTTGGTCTCGGCCATCGGTGCCTCCTGTTCTTGCTTTCGTCAAGCAAGCCCCGAAGAGACGCCTATGGCCGCTCCGTCTGCGACAGAATATGTCGGTTTTTCATTCCGTTTTGCCGAATCCCGGATTTGAAAATCAAATTTTGGCCAACCATTTGGGAATATGTCCGATATCCGGCAAAATCACATCCGCCATCGGTGCCAATGCATCGGCCTCGGCCAAACCGGTCAAAACACCGATCGTGGTCATCCCCGCCGCACGCCCGGCCTGCAAGTCATGAAGGCTGTCGCCGACCATCGCGATACGAGATGGCTCGACCCCGATATGCGCGGCAAACGCCAGCAACTGGCCCGGTCCCGGCTTGAACCCGTGACCACTATCATACCCGGCGACGAAATCGAAATGCCCCCTTATCCCGACAGATTCGAGATGCTGCAAAGCGGGATGTTCACTGTCGTTCGTCGCAACGCCTAGCTTTATTCCGGCATTTTGCAGACCTTCCAGGAAAGGAACCAATGGAACGGCGGGCACCTGCGGGGCCGAGGCGGCCTCGGAGTTCATCAAATCGATGATCTCCTGCAAGGTCACGCCATCGACATGGGCAATCAGAACCCCTGCGATTTCTTCGACCGTAGCAGCGATGACAATGCTGTCTTCGGTATATTTCTCTTGGGCGAAATCATATCCTATGATACGGCCAAGATCGGTCGCGCGATCTTCGTCCCCGTTGGACAGGCGCAACAGCATGGAGCGTCCGAACCCTCCCCACGTATTTGCAAAATCAAACAGCGTGCCATCTTTGTCAAAGATGATCGCATCTATCGGCATCCGGTGCTCCTGCGGAAAAATATGGTTATGTCCAGTGTACCTCAGCGCCGCCGGACAATACCGCCCTTGCCTGGGCGGGAAGATCATAGGCGAGTGAATTGGCGTCACAAAACGCCATGACCCACGAATCGTCAAGCACCAGAAAATCAAGAACCGACGCCAGAAACTCGGGATCGCTTGCCCGATCGCGTGCATCCTCGATCGATGCACCTGTGGAGCCCAGAAAAACAGGCAAAAGCTCGTCATTGCTGACCAGCCAGGCCAGGGCAGTCAACGCAAGAGTTTCGGCGGAATCGGAGGATATCGGCATAAACTTGGGTCAGATTCGGTCTTGGAAAGGGTTTGTTAACCAGACTCATAAACACTTTGTTCACGCATGCAATCAACGGTGAACAACTATGTCTGTGCAGGGAACCATCCTTGTCCTCGACGGGGTATCAACCAATCGCATTATGCTGAAGGTACAGCTGACAGCGGCCTGGTATCACGTAGTGCAGGGTGAAAAGCTTGAAGGGTTGCCCGCACTCGTGCGCCGTACGCAACCTGATCTGGTTCTGACGGCCCAGACGTTGCCGGACGGAACGGCTGCGGATGTGAAGAGGGCGATTGTGAAGGAGCCCGGCCTTGATGACGTCCCGGTCGTGGCGCTTGCCGCGCAAAATGACCGGGACGCCCGTTTGCGGGCACTTAAGGATGGACTGGACGATGTGTTGACACACCCGTTCAAAGACACCTTGCTGTTGGCGCGCATTCGCAGCCTATTGCGTGCGCGTGCAGTCACCCAGGACCTGCAGGCCAGCAACGGATCGCAACCAATTGGCTTCGCAGAACCAGCCCCAACGATCATCAGACCGTCCAAAGCGGCGCGGGTTGATATTCTGACCCACACGGCCCGAACCGGCGCGCTTTGGCAAAAGGCCCTGGATGATCAACGTCAATTTGATCTGAACTGGCATCTTCAGTCAAACCTGCGGGGTGTATTGTCCGGGGCTGTTCCTGATGCGATCGTGGTTGAGCTGGGGTCGAACCCGTCCGGCCAGAATATCCTTGCCGACCTGAGATCACGTGCTGTTACTCGGCATACAGTGTTGATCGGGGTGCTGAAAGACGAAGACGCCGGACAGGCTTCGGAAGCTCTGGACCGAGGGGCCGATGCCGTCTGCCTCGGCGGGTTCTGCACTCAGGAGATTCTGCTGCGGCTGGAAAACCAGATTGCCCGCAAAGCGCGGCTGGATCAAATGCGGGTCTCTCTCAAAAGAGGCATCGCGGAATCCTGGATCGACCCGTTGACCGGGTTGCACAATCGCCGCTACGCCATGCGAGCACTGGATCAGATCGCGCGCCAATCCGCCAGAACGGGGCGCAGCTTTGCGATCATGCTGGCCGATCTGGATCACTTCAAGGCAATCAATGATGGACATGGCCATGCAAGCGGCGATTACGTTTTGACGCAAGCGGCGGAACGTATGCAAAATGCCTTGGGGTCCCGCGGCTTTGTCGCTCGCATCGGGGGTGAAGAGTTCATGATCGGTGTGCCGGATGTGTCGCTCAAACAGGCGTTGAACCTGGCCGAAACCATTTGTGACAGCATCTGCCAGGCCCCGTTCCTGTTGCCCGATCAGGGGGCACAAGTTGAAGTAACGGTCAGTATCGGGTTGAAGTTGTCTCAGCCCTGTTTCACCCGGCAAGACTGTGCAGCCGAGAACGTGGAAAACCTGATAAAGTCCGCAGACAAAGCACTTTATGCCGCGAAGAAAGCAGGACGTAATCAGGTGAGTATCAGGCAAAGCGCCGCCTGATCTGTTCAATCTCTTTTCTTGTGCCCGTGCGGCCCCCGTCGGACAACCTCCTGCAATCGGTCTGCATAGGCCTGCCGTTCATCGTCACTCATGGCCGTCACGCGCGCCAGCCATTGCGCTTGCAGGGCTTGTTGCAAATTGGCGGTGGCCTGCGCTTGCTGTTTCAACAGAACCTGGACTGCGACCGGGTCAAAGGGCTTTGCGCGCAACGCCTGACTCAGCACTTCAAAATCCTGAGTGCGACCCTTGGACCCTGTTTTGTACAAGCCCGACAATTCGGCTCGCATCGCCTTTCGATCGTCCTTGGGCAGGGCGCGGTACAAAGCCGGACCAAAGCCAGGCGGCGCTTTGGCATGGTCCCCACCCTTGAGGCGCAGCACTGTTCCAACAGCGACACCCGCAATCAGCAGGTTCAGCGCCAGTGACACGACCAGGAAGACAGGCATCCACCTGCGTTTGGGCTTGGGATCAGCATTCATTCCGTGCTCTCCAGAAAACTCGAGTCAAATCCAAGGTCCGCCACCAGGAAGGGTGTCTCTTCCGACGTCAGCAGATTGGCCGGATCAGGCAGAAAGGTTGGCGCGGAAAACCCGATCCAGACACCCGCAGCACTTGCGGCGACAAGCCCGCCAAGGCCCTGCCATCCTCCTACATTGCTTATCAACCTGTTCCATATCGAAGGTTTCGGGCGCGGCGCAGGCGCAAGGCAACTGAGGCGAACAGTTTCAGCATCTGTCTGGATTCGCACAGCAAGATCGTCCGGAAGTACCGGTCGCTGCCGCTGTGCCTGTGCAAACAAATGATCCAGTTGCAGGTCTTCATCCGCCATTTTCATACCCCAGTTCTTCTCGTCGTCCGGCCAAAATTGCGGTCAGGCTTCGCTTGCCTCTTGCGGTCAGGCTTTCAACTGCTTCTACCGAAATGCCCATGATCCCGGCAATTTCGGGGTTGGGCAGCTCTTCAATATGGCGCAGCACGACCGCTTGTCGCTGCCGTTCGGGCAACTCGGCCAAAGCCGACTGCAAGGCATCCTTGCGCGCCTCATCCTGCATACGTTCAACCACGCTGGCTTTGCCGTCTTCTGGTTCGGGAACGTCCGACAACCTGTCGGGTGTCTTCTTGCGCCTTATGTCCACACACAGGTTCAACGTCACCCGATACAGCCAGGTCGAAACCTTGGCCTGACCCGACACCCAATCCGGCGCCATCTGCCATAATCGCATCATCGCATCCTGCGTCACGTCTTCCGCCTCGGCCCGATTACCCAACATGCGCAATGCAACCGAGTAACAGCGTGGTCCCAAACGATCGGTCAGGATCCGCGCAGCCCCCGCCTCGCCGTCGGCAAATTGCCTCAGCAACGCATCGTCGCTGAGTGTGCTCGCGGCGCAATCCGCACCGCGAGCGTCTTGTTGGTGGGAGGTCAGGTCCTCCATCCTGCATCAGTTATCGCTTGCGTTCGACTTGTGATGCTTTTTCTTTTGGTGCCGTCCCATCCGGTCTTTGGCATCGGCAAATTCCTGTTCCGAGATTCCGCCACTGTTGTCCGCATCCATCCGATCAAACATCTTGTCAGCCCGGCGCGGTTTCGGCAACTCATCCTGACTCAGGAAGCCATCTTTGTTCGTGTCGTTGTTTTCGAACATCCTGGCAACCCGATCGCTTGCTTTCTTTTGGGCAGCGGCCTGCATTTCTTCCTGGTTCAGCTGTCCATCACCATTGGTGTCTGCCTCTGTGAAACGCGCAGCGCGATGCGCCTCCATCTCCTGTTGCGTCACCTGGCCATCGCCATTGGCGTCCAGTTCCTGAAAGGATACCGGCTCACGGCCACCCGGGCCAGCGGCCAGAACAGAAGTACCGGTAATCGCAACCGCTGACATAACAATGGCCGAGATGAATGTAACGTTTTTCATTTCCGTTTCCTTTTGTTGACGCGGCCCGAGTGCCGCCGCTCATACCCATTCAAACGGGCTGTGCCGGGATTTCCGTCGCTGAACCCGGTATGTTTTTTTGAAAGGTCCGGAATCACCCCGAGTCGACGTGCCGGGCAGGCGTTGCAAAGCGACGCACCCCCCTTTTAAATCCGCACGATCAGGCCCATTATCCGGCAAAGATTAATGCGCGAGTTATATTATGACGGATCAGACGATCGAGACGACCACCGAAGATGAGCGTGAAACATGGCCCGCCCTGATCAAAGGGTTTCGCTGCAAATGCCCCAACTGTGGGGAAGGAAAGCTGCTGCACAGCTATCTCAAGGTCAATGATTCCTGCTCGAACTGCGGGCAGGAACTGTTTCATCATCGCGCTGATGACGGGCCTGCCTACCTGACAATCCTGCTGGTGGGCCATTTGCTGGCGCCGGCTCTGCACGTGTCCTATGTTCATTGGCGGCCCGATCCGTGGACAATGGCCATTGGCTTCTCCATCGCTTGCGTTGCCCTGTCCCTGTTCCTATTGCCGCGCCTGAAAGGTGCCGTGGTGGCATATCAGTGGGCGCGTCACATGCATGGCTTTGAAAAATCCGCGTGAACCGAACCAGTTGATCAGTTTGGACATGACACCTGATAAATCCGCCATCCGGGACGCAGCGACTGTTATCGTACTGCGGGACAGATGGGAAAACCCAACGATCCTTATGGGTCAGCGTGGCTCCAAGGCGGCCTTCATGCCGAATAAGTTCGTATTTCCCGGTGGCGCGGTTGATCCGGCTGACGCGGATGTTCCCTTGGCAACGGACTTGCCGGATTTGTGTTTTGAACGTTTGGGCGAACAGGCTAAGCCACAGGTTCAACACGCCCTCGCCGCTGCCGCCATACGCGAGCTTTGGGAAGAAACTGGCCTTGTTCTCGGCCAGCCGGGTGCCTGGCCCGGGCATGTTACTGCCGAATGGCAGAGCTTTGCCGCATTGGGTTACCTGCCAACTGCGGCGGCACTTCAGTTCGTCTTTCGCGCGGTAACTCCACCGGGTCGTCCCCGCCGGTTCGATGCGCGGTTCTTTCTGGTCGACGCCGAAGCTCTGCAAGGTGATGTGGATGATTTCAGTCACGCCTCGGATGAACTGTCACACCTGCAATGGGTGCCACTGGATCGGGCACGGGATCTGGATCTGCCGTTTATCACCGAGGTTGTTCTGGCTGAAATCGCGGCCCGGGTTACGTCCCCCGAGCCGCCATCGTCGGTTCCATTCTACAAAAACAACGAAGAAGCCAACCTGTTCCTGCGTCTCAGGGGCTATCCGATGCCAACCCACGACTGACGGATCGGTTTCACCGCATCCGGCTGATCACCACCGTCACTTCGGGCTTTTTGCCAATCTCGGCTTTGGCTGTCTGCCGCACGATGCGGCGCATTTCGTCTTCCAGCTTGTCGTCGTCGCGCAGGGTCTTGGCAGCGGCCCGCATCAGGAACTGGTTCAAGTCTTCTTCCAACACTTCGATCAAAGCAGCGCGCGAGGTTCCGGTTTCGGGCAGGCCCATGGTATCGCACCATGGCTCACCCAGCGGTTCGTCTTCTTCGTCCAGAACAACCGTCACCGTAACATGGCCGTTCAGAGCCATACGGATGCGATCCCGCACCACACCATCAAGGGCACCGATTTTCACTGTACCGTCCAGATATGTACGACCGGTTTCGACATAGTCGACGACCACCGGTTCATTGCCGCTGAGGTCCAGCATGGTGCCATTCACTGCCAGCACTCCGGTTCTACCGCCCTGCTCTGCCAGCTTGACGTGCTCGCGCAAATGGCGGTGCTCACCATGCATCGGGATAACAATTTGCGGGTCGGTCAGTGCGTGCACTTTCTCAAGATCTGGCCGGTTGGCATGGCCTGAGACATGATAGAGGCCTGAACTGTCGTCGACGACATCCACGCCCTTCTCGCTGAGCTGGTTCATGATGAAGATCACGCCCCGCTCGTTCCCGGGAATGGTCTTCGAGGAAAACAGGAACAGATCGCCCTCGGCCAGTTCCAGACCACGGTACTTGCCACGGGCCAGTTGGGCGCTTGCGGCCCGTCGTTCCCCCTGGCTGCCGGTCACGATCAGCATCAGGTTCTGACGCGGAAGATCCAGAGCTTCCTCGGCGCTGATCACCTTTGGGAAATCCGCAAGAATACCCGTTTCGGTCGCGGCTTCGATCATCCGGCGCATTGCGCGACCCAACAGAACGACTGAACGCCCGGCCTGTGCACCCGCTTCGGCCAGCGTTTTGACCCGCGCGACGTTTGAGGCAAAGGTGGTTGCCACGACCATGCCTTCCGCGCCTTCGACCAGCTTGACGATCTCGGGGCCAACTTCGGATTCTGAACGTCCCGGATGGGTCGAAAACACATTCGTACTGTCACAGACCAGCGCCTTGACGCCGGGCTTGGCGACCTCGGCCCACAGGTCAGGATCAAAAGCCTCGCCCACGACTGGGGCCGCATCGAGCTTGAAGTCGCCCGAATGCACAACACGCCCCGCGGGTGTATCGATGACCAGTGCCGCACTTTCGGGAATCGAGTGCGAAACCGGAAGGAAGCCAACCGTGAACGGCCCGACGGAAACCTGTTCAGGCCAGGCGGAAGCGGTCGTCACCGCCTCGGTCGGGTGCGCGTTTTCTTCCATCTTGCGTCGCGCAATATTGGCCGTGAAGGCCCGCGCATAGACCGGTGCACCCAAGGCTTCATAACAATGGGCCACGGCGCCGACATGGTCTTCATGGGCGTGCGTGATGAAAACACCGTCCAACCGGTCGGCACGCTCTTTCAGCCATGAGATATCGGTATAGATAAGGTCAACGCCCGGCGTTGTATCCATATCAGGAAAAGTCACCCCCAGATCCACAAGGATCAGGCGCTCCTTCCCCGGTTCACCATAGCCATAAACATAGGCGTTCATGCCAATTTCGCCTGCGCCACCCAGCGGCAGGTAGATCAATCTTTCACTGCTCATATGGAGCCATTATCCTTGTTGTAGCGATGGATCACGGTCAGCCCGTGCATCGTCAGATCATCTTCGATTGCGTCGAACCCCACGTCGGCCTGATCGAACAAGGGGGCCAGCCCTCCGGTTCCAACGACTTTCATCGGCATTCCGTACTCATCCTTGATCCGGGCGATCAGCCCCTCGATCAGACCAGAATATCCCCAATACACGCCCGACTGGATACAACCAACCGTATTCGTTCCGATCACCTTGTCCGGTCGGGTGATATCGATATGCGGCAGTGCTGCCGCGCCCTGGTGCAAGGCCTCAAGGCTCAGGTTTACACCTGGGGCGATTATACCACCCACATAGGCACCATCGGCAGCGACGACGTCGAAATTCGTTGCAGTACCGAAATCCACGACAACTACATTGCCGCCATGACGATCAAAAGCGCCAACAGCATTGGCCAGTCGATCCGGACCGGGCACTGTCCCTTCATCCACACGAGGCGGAACAGGCAACAGGCAATCGGGTTTACCCACGACCAATGGTCGGCAGCCAAAAAAACGATCGGCGAAGATGCGCAGGTTGAACACCACACGCGGCACGGTCGAGGCGATGATCACGTCGGTGATGTCCGCTTCGATCCCGTAATGCTTCACCAGCGTCGAGTACCAGGTGAAATACGCGTCTGCAGTGCGCGCGTGGTGGGTCGAGGTGCGCAGGGTGCACAGGAATTCCTCACCGTCCCAGATCGAGAAAACGGTATTGGTATTGCCGCAATCGATGGCCAGAAGCATCTGCGCCCCTCTCAGAAAAAGACATCCGCCGCAGGAATGCTCACGCGGCCCTTGGCGGTGTTTAAGACAAGGTTACCGCTTGCGTCCACCGTTTCGAAGGTCCCAACCGTTTCTGACGTTCCGGTACGAGCGGTGATAACCTCGCCCAAACGGGCCGCCCGGGACAGCCAGGCAGTGCGGATCGGCTCGAACCCGTAGGTAACGAATTGGGTTTCGTAGTTGGCGTAGGCCGCGGCCAGTTCAGTCAAAAAGTCCTCGGGCGAGACATGCGCACCGGTTTCCGACAACAGTGAAACGGGGCGGAGCGCGCCGGGTTCCACAGCGTCGGGGTCGGGGGCAGTTGCCAGATTCACGCCGATGCCGATGGACAAATGCGCTACACCACGCCCCTGCCCCGTGCTTTCCAGCAGAATACCGGCGAGCTTGCCACCATTGAGCAGGACATCATTGGGCCATTTCAGAGACAGACCTGCTGCCCGCCTTGTAACAGCCACGCAAGCGTCAAACAGGGCTAGCGCAGCCACGAAACTGCGCAAGGCCGCCTGATCCGGCGCGCCCTGAGGGCGCATCAGCAAGGTCGCTGCCAGATTGCCCATCGGGTTGGCCCAGCTTCGTCCGCGCCGCCCACGCGCTGCCGTCTGATGATGCGCCATGATCCAGACGGGGCCACGGGCATTCGGAGCAATCCGCGCCGCTTCATTCAGCGTACTGTCGACTTCCTGCACTTCGTGCAGGCCATAACCTTGGGGCCACTTGGTCATATCAAAAAGGCTCGGTCGCGCGACCGAGCCCCTCTTTCCGGTTGTGCAAAACGTTCAGTTGACAAGCGTGGCCGCCGCGGCTGCTGCCGCGCCCTCGACGCCGAACTGATAGAAGATACCGATCAGCATCAGGGCTGCAGACCCCATCAATGCCACCCACAGGACAGGGGTCGACCGGGTTTCGATCGGCTCTTCGTTCTCGGCCCCGAAATACATGTAGAACACGATCCGCAGGTAATAGAAGGCACCGATAACCGAAGCGATGGCTGAGACGATCACAAGCCCGGTTAAACCAGCACTGACACCGGCCTGCCAGACACCGAACTTCGCGAAGAAACCAAGCATCGGAGGTACACCTGCGAGGCTGAACATCAGGATCAGAACAGCCAGTGCCTTGCCCGGATCACGCTTTGAATACTGGCGCAGCGCGTCGATATCGGTGATGGGTTTGCCGTCACGTTCCATCATCAGAATGAAGGCGAAGGTGCCGATATTCATGGTCACGTAGATGGCAAGATACATCAGCATCGCCTTGATACCCAGCTCGGTACCGGCGGCCAGACCAATCAGCGCATAGCCCATATGGGCGATGGACGAAAACGCCATCAGACGCTTGATATCGCGCTGTCCAATAGCTGCTACGGCACCTAGCAACATCGACAGGACAGATAGCAGGACAATCACTTGCTGCCAGTCTTTGACAATGCCGCCGAACGCGTCATGCAACAGGCGCGCGAACAACGCCATCGCCGCAACCTTGGGCGCCGTGGCAAAGAAGGCCGTGATCGGCGTAGGCGAACCTTCATAAACGTCCGGTGTCCACATATGAAACGGAACGGCCGAGACCTTGAAGGCCAGACCCGAGATCAGGAAGATCAGGCCAAACAGCAGACCAAGCGAAACATCGCCATGGTGAACTGTCTGGATGATGCCCGAGAACAACGTAGTACCGGTGAAGCCATAGACCAGCGACGCACCATAGAGCAGCAGACCCGAGCTCAGCGCCCCCAGCACGAAATACTTCAGGCCTGCCTCGGTCGATTTCGCACTGTCACGACGCAGTGCCGCCACGACATAGAGAGACAGCGATTGCAGCTCGAGGCCCATATACAAGGACATCAGATCGCCTGCGCTGACCATCATCATCATACCCACGGCGGCCAGTGCCACCAGCAACGGGTATTCAAATCGCAGCAGATCACGGCGTGCCATGTATTCCTTGCTCATGACCAGAACGGCTCCCGCCGACAGCAGGATGGCCACCTTGGCAAAACGGGCAAAGCCGTCATCGACGAACATGCCGTTGAAGGCGACGTTTGTACCCTCACCCTGAGTTGCAATCCAGATTGCCAGAAGGGCCATAAGACCTGCCGTGGTCCAGACAAGCAGAGGCGCCAACCCGTCCTTTGTCGTGTAGACAGCCCCCAGCAGCGCCGCCATCGCATAAAGAGCCAGAACGATTTCCGGCAGGATAATTGTCAGATCAGCCTGGATCATTTCTCCAAAGCTCCCTTAATGCGAAGCGGCTGTCTGGGTCGCAGCCTCGGCCGCGGCCAGAGCCGTGTCATAGTTCGAAATCAGCGTCGCTGTGGAGTGCCCGATCACATCGGTCACCAGCGACGGGTAGACACCCAGAAGGATGGTCATCACGATCAGCGGGGCGAAGATCAGCCGCTCGCGCGCGCTCATGTCAGTCATCGCCTTCAGGCTTTCCTTGATCAGATCGCCAAAGACCACGCGACGGTACAGCCACAGTGCATACCCAGCCGAGAAGATCACACCGGTCGCGGCCACTGCCGCTACCCAGGTGTTGACCTGGAATGCGCCCATCAGGGTCAGGAACTCGCCGATGAACCCGGATGTACCCGGCAGTCCCACATTGGCCATGGTGAACAGCATGAAGACCAGCGCGTATGCGGGCATCCGGATGACCAGACCGCCATAAGCCTCGATGTCGCGGGTGTGCATCCGGTCATAGATCACGCCGACACACAGGAAGAGCGCGGCCGAAATGAACCCGTGACTGAGCATCTGAAAGATCGCGCCATCGATGCCCTGCTGGTTCGCCGCGAAAATACCCATGGTCACAAAGCCCATATGCGCGACCGAGGAATACGCGATCAGCTTTTTCATATCCTCCTGCACCAACGCCACAAGCGAGGTATAGACCACGGCAATCGCTGACATCCACAGCACCAGATCGGTCATCACTGCTGAACCCACCGGGAACATCGGCAGGCTGAACCGCAGGAAACCATAGCCGCCCATTTTCAAAAGGATCGCGGCCAGTACGACCGATCCCGCCGTGGGCGCCTGAACGTGGGCATCCGGTAGCCAGGTGTGCACCGGCCACATCGGCATTTTCACCGCGAACGAGGCAAAGAATGCCAGGAACATCAGAGTCTGCATGCCGCCGACAACATAGATACCCAGCACACTGAAGCCCTCGGACGAGAACTGGTGCGTCATCAGCGCGGCAATGTCCGTAGTGCCCGCATCGGCATACATCGCGACCATGGCCACCAGCATCAGAACCGAGCCAAGGAAGGTGTAAAGGAAGAACTTGAAGCTGGCGTAGATCCGGTCTTTGCCACCCCAGATACCGATGATCAGGAACATCGGGATCAGGCCCGCTTCGAAGAACAGATAGAACAGCACCAGATCAAGCGCCATGAAGACGCCCAGCATCAGGGTCTCTAGCAGCAGGAAGGCAACCATATATTCCTTGACGCGATCCGTCACGTTCCAGCTGGCCAGAATGGTCAGCGGCATGATGAAGGTGGTCAGCAGGACGAACAGAACACTGATGCCATCAACGCCCATCTTGTACTTGAGGCCCATCAGCCACTCACCCTCTTCCACCATCTGGAAGCCGGGATTCGACGAGTCAAAGCCGGTATAGATGCCGATGGAAACCAGGAAGGTCACCGTGGTCGCCAGCAAAGCAATCCACTTGGCGTTCCGCTGTGCGGCCGCATCGTCACCCTGCAGGAACAAGGCCAGAATGCCTGCTGCAATGGCGGGGATAAACGTGACGATCGAAAGGATATAGTCCATTACTGGGCCCCTCCGCCGATCGTCATCCAGGTCACAAGGGCCGCGATGCCCAGCACCATCCAGAAGGCATAGGTAAAGATGTACCCGGTCTGCGCCTTGCCGGCGAGGCGGGTGAAGAAGGGAACAACGCCCATAGCTACTCCGTTCAGGAAGCCATCGATTGTGTTGCCGTCACCGCGTTTCCAAAGGAAGCGGCCAAGCGCCAAAGTGGGTTTGACGAAGACAGCGTCATAGATTTCGTCGAAATACCACTTGTTCAGCAGGAACAGGTAAAGCGGACGTTGATTTGCAGCCAGACGCGCCGGCAGAGATGTGTTCACGATGTAGAACCAGTAGGCCACGACAAAGCCCAGCAACATGGCGACAAACGGTGATACCTTGACCCAATTCGGAGCTGCGTGCGCTTCGTCCAGAACATGGTTGTCCGGCGCCATATAAAGCGCACCCTCACCCGGTTTGCCCGCGAACACATAGTGGTGGTCACCGCCATGCGCGTCTTTCTCGCCATGTTCTGCATTGTCGGTATGGCCGTCGTCTGCGTGGCTTTCATCGGCATGGCTGTCTTCATCGTGTGAAGCATCCGCCGCAGCATGATCACCGGCCTCAGCATGTTCTGACGCTTCTGCCACCGGAATACCGTAGAATTTGCCGACCTTGTCCGCATGGCCGAAGAAATTGCCGTACCAGATCATCCCGGCAAACACCGCACCCAGTGACAACACGCCCAAAGGCACCAGCATGGTCATCGGGCTTTCATGTGCGTGGTCGTGGGTGTGCTTGTCCCCACGCGGTTTGCCGTAGAAGGTCAGGAAGATCAGACGCCAGCTGTAGAACGAGGTGAACATCGCCGCGATCACCAGCATCCAGAAGGCATAGCCAGTGCCGCCAGCATACGCGCTTTCGATAATCGCGTCTTTCGACAGGAACCCGGCAAAACCGATCGTGGTAAGCGGAATGCCGACACCCGTGATGGCCAACGTACCGATCATCATCGCCCAGAACGTGTACGGAATTTTCTTCCGCAACCCGCCATACTCGGTCATTTCCTGCTCGTGATGCATGGCGTGGATCACCGACCCCGCGCCGAGGAACAACAGCGCTTTGAAGAAAGCATGGGTCAGCAGATGGAACATCGCGGCTGAATACATGCCGACACCGGCGGCAACGAACATGTACCCCAGCTGAGAACAGGTCGAATAGGCGATGACGCGTTTGATATCGGTCTGAACCAGACCCACGGTTGCCGCAAAGAACGCTGTCGAGGCCCCAAGGAAGGTGATGAACCCGGTCGCGCCCGGTGCGAACTCCATCAGCGGCGACATGCGGCAGACGAGGAACACGCCAGCAGTTACCATTGTGGCGGCGTGGATCAGGGCCGACACGGGCGTCGGGCCTTCCATCGCATCCGGCAACCAGGTGTGCAGGATCAGCTGTGCCGACTTACCCATCGCACCGATGAACAGCAGGACGCAGATCACTTCGATGGCGGTCCATTCGCCCCACAGGAAGTGCAGTTTTTCCTCTGCTAGCGCGGGGGCTGACGCAAAGATATCCGAGAAATTGATGCTGTCGGTCAAGAAGAACAGCGCAAAAATGCCCAGAGCGAAGCCAAAGTCACCCACTCGGTTCACGATAAACGCTTTCATCGCCGCCGCATTGGCCGACGGTTTGCGGTAATAGAAGCCGATCAACAAGTAGGACGCGACGCCCACGCCTTCCCAGCCAAAGAACATCTGAACAAGGTTGTCCGCTGTTACCAGCATCAGCATCGCAAAGGTGAAGAAGGACAGATAGGCAAAGAAACGCGGCTTATAGCTTTCGCCTTCGCGCCACTGCGGGTCGTGATCCATGTAGCCAAAGGAATAGAGGTGCACCAGCGCCGAAACGGTCGTCACAACGATCAGCATGATCGCGGTCAGCCGGTCCAGACGAATGGCCCAGCTTGTCGACAGCGAGCCGCTTTCGATCCAGCGCATGATCTCGATCTGCTGGGTTACCCCGTCGAAGGTCAAGAACACGATCCACGACAGCAAACAGGCCAGAAACAGCAGGCCCGTTGCCGTCCACATGGCAGCTTTCTCGCCAATGAACTTCCAGCCGAACCCGCAGAGCAGCGCGCCCACCAGCGGGGCAAAGAGGATGGTGGTTTCCATAGTTCTCTTAGCCCTTCATCATATTGACGTCTTCAACCGCGATGGTGCCACGGTTGCGGAAGAAGCAGACCAGAATGGCCAGACCAATCGCTGCCTCGGCCGCCGCAACGGTCAGCACGAACAGGGTGAATACCTGCCCGACCAGATCACCGAGGAAGCTGGAAAACGCCACGAGGTTGATATTCACCGCCAGCAGCATCAGTTCGATGCTCATCAGCAGGATGATGACGTTCTTGCGGTTCAGGAAGAGACCGAAGATGCCGATGACGAACAGCGTCGCCGCGACCGTAAGATAGTGTTCAAGTCCGATCATGGTCTCAAAGTCCCTGCCCCGGTTTCACGTCTTTCAGCTCCATCGCCTTGGCCGGGTCGCGCATCATCTGGCCGATGATGTCTTGACGCTTGATGTCCTTGCGGTGGCGCAGTGTCAAAACAATCGCGCCGATCATAGCCACCAGCAGGATCAGGCCCGCCAATTGGAACAGAAGGAAGTATTGATCATAAAGGATGACGCCAAGCGCCTCGGTATTGTGGCGATCCACTGGCACCGGCTGGGCCAGATTGGCCGCCGCGCCCTGCGCGCTGTCCCATGCCCCAAAGGCCATGACGAACTGCATCAGGATAACCAGACCAATCAGCAAGGCCAGCGGCATATAGCGCGCCATCTCGGCCTTCAGCTCGGCAAAGTCCACGTCCAGCATCATCACCACAAACAGGAACAGCACCGCGACCGCGCCGACATAGACGATGATCAGCAGCATCGCCACGAACTCGGCCCCCAGCAGCACGAACAACCCTGCCGAAGACAGGAAGGACAGGATCAGCCACAGCACCGAGTGCACCGGCTGGCGGCTGATCACCGTGAACAGCCCGCCGGTGATGGCGCTGATGGCAAACAGATAGAAGGCAAAGACGGTCATTGATCCTCATCCTCGTTATCGCCCATGACCTCTTGCGCCAGTTCCAGCGCGCGGCTCATGGCCGGGATGCCGGCAAAGACCGACATCTGACCGATCGTTTCCACGATCTCTTGTTTCTTTGCACCCGCTTCCAATGCATGGCGCACGGTCTGGCGCACTGCCGCATCCGCCTGTGCGCCCTGGCAAGTCAGCCCGGCTAGCGTCAGAAGCAGGCGGGTCTTGGCGTCCAGCCCGTCCTTGTTAACGGTATTGCCGAACATCATCTCCATGACCTCTTTGGGCATGGTCGGCCACAGCGCCTCGAACCCCTTGGGCGAGAAATTCTCCATCGCCGGGTTCATCGCCTTGGCCATGTCCTGAGCCTGCTTCATCATCAGCTCGAACGGATTTGTCGGCGTGTCACTCATCTGTACGGCGCGTCCATTTCCAGATTGCGGGCAATCTCGGCTTCCCAGCGTTCACCGTTATCCAGCAGCTTTTCCTTGTCGTAGAACAGCTCTTCCCGGGTTTCCGTCGCGAATTCAAAGTTGGGGCCTTCGACGATGGCATCGACCGGGCAGGCCTCCTGGCAGAAACCGCAATAGATGCATTTGGTCATGTCGATGTCATAGCGCGTGGTGCGGCGGCTGCCATCTTCGCGCGGTTCGGCGTCGATGGTGATGGCCTGCGCCGGGCAGATCGCCTCGCACAGTTTGCAGGCGATGCAGCGTTCCTCGCCATTCGGGTAACGGCGCAGGGCGTGCTCGCCCCGAAAACGCGGCGACAGAGGGCCCTTTTCATGGGGATAGTTGATAGTGGCCTTGGGGGCGAAGAAATACTTCAGCCCCAGTTTGAAGCCGACCCAGAAGTCTTGCAGCAAAAAGTACTTGGCGGCGCGGGTGTAGTCGATTTGGGTCATATCAGCCTCCTACGCTCCAACGGGCAAACGCGCCCCAGAACCAGTCGAATTTCGCCGCGAAGGCCACGAACACCACCCAGACCAGCGAGAATGGCAGGAAGACTTTCCAGCCCAGTCGCATCAACTGGTCATAGCGATAGCGGGGTGTGATCGCCTTGACCATTGCGAAGATGAAGAAGAAGAACGCCATCTTGGCAACCATCCACAGCACGCCATCAGGCAAGCCCGGGATCGGCGACAGCCAGCCGCCGAAGAACAGCAGCGAGGTCAGCGCGCACATCAGGAAGATTGCGATGTATTCCCCGGCCATGAACAGCAGGAAAGGCGTGGCCGAATATTCGACCTGGTAACCGGCGACCAGTTCTGATTCCGCCTCGGGCAGGTCAAACGGTGGACGGTTGGTTTCAGCCAAGGCCGAGATGAAGAACAGGAACACCATTGGGAAATGCGGTAGCCAGTACCAGCTGAAGAACCCGAACGAGCCATCTTGTGCACGTACAATGTCACCGAAATTCATAGACCCGGTTGAGATGATCACGCCGATGATGATCAGGCCGATCGAAACCTCGTAGGAAATCATCTGCGCAGCCGAGCGCAGCGACCCGAGGAACGGGTACTTTGAGTTCGACGCCCAACCGCCCATGATCACGCCATAAACCTCAAGCGAAGACACGGCAAAGACATAGAGTATGGCGACGTTGATATCCGACAGAACCCAGCCATCGTTGAACGGGATCACCGCCCAGGCGATCATCGCCAGAACGAAGGATGTCAGCGGCGCGAGGATAAAGACAGTCCGGTCGGCGCCCGCGGGGATCACGACCTCTTTTACCACGTATTTCAGGGCATCCGCCACCGATTGCAGCAGGCCGTAGACGCCAACCACGTTGGGGCCACGGCGCATCTGGACAGCGGCCCATATCTTGCGGTCTCCGTAAACAAGGAACAACAGTGAAATCATCACAAAGGCCACAACGGCAAGCACTTGCGCCAGAATGATGATGGCTATTCCGCCTGGGGTGTTAAAGAATTCAGCCATTGGTCCTCACACCGTGGGTATTCCGTTTTCCGCGTGTGATGCAAAGGCCAGATGCCTGCGCATTTTGCGGCTGGGTCGGCGCGTTGGTGTAAACAGCATCTGCCGTCTTTGCGCCACCCTTAATCTTCAAATTCACACGCAATTCAGGCGCGGCCATCTGCCACCCGGCTGCCACATCTGGTTGCGATATGAAACAGGAGTGGTTCATTCAGCCGCAATCTTCTCTGACTTACGGGCCTGTGCCTGCGCCGAAAGTTCGGCCATCAACTGCGAAGCACGCGCGATTGGGTTGGTCAGATAGAAATCCCTGACCGTATTGCGGAAACTTGCCTTACCCAGAGGTCCGGCGTCCAGTGCCTGAACCTCATTCTGCGCCACTTCATCAATCCGGGCGAGATGCGGAACCGCCTCGATCAGCGCAGTGCGCAGTTGCGCCAGCGAATCGAAGGGCAGTGTTGCACCCAATTCGGCAGACAGGGCACGCAGGATGGCCCAGTTCTCCTTGGCGTCGCCCGGCGCGAACCCCGCGCGCATTGCCAGCTGCGGGCGACCCTCGGTATTCACGAACAGACCGTTTTCCTCGGTATAGGCTGCGCCCGGCAGGATCACATCGGCGCGGTGTGCGCCCCGGTCTCCATGACTGCCCTGATAGATAACAAAGGCACCTTCGCCAATTTCGACTTCGTCTGCACCAAGGTTGTAGATCACATCAGCGGCGCTGACGGCGTCCATGCCACCCTCGTTGGTGGCATCCACATCCATCCCCCCCACGCGCGACGCAGCAGTGTGCAGAACGATCAGACCACTTTCAGTATTGGTAGCAATGGTTTGCGCGGCAGCCAGAACAGCAGCGCCGTCAGCCTCTTGCAAGGCGCCCTGCCCGACGATGATCAAAGATGCCTTGCCTTTGATCACGTCATCACCGCCCATGTCGACGACCTTTTGCAGCGCGGCACGGTCATCACCCATATGATGATAGTCGTAGGTCAAATCTGCCGCCGGACCGACCAGAGCAACCTCGGCACCATGTGCCCAGGCCTTGCGAATGCGGGCGTTGAGAACCGGCGCTTCGTCGCGCGGGTTGGTCCCGATCAGCAGGATGCGCTCGGCGCTGTCGATATCTTCGATCGCTGCGGTCCCCGCATAAGCACCACGATTCCCCGCAGGCAGCTTGGCGCAATCGGTACGGCACTCAACAACACCGCCCTGCCCTTCGATCAGCTGTTTTAGCGCAAATACCGCCTCGACGGGAGCCAGATCGCCCACGATACCGGCAGGCTTCTCGGCGCCTTTCAGCGCCTCTGCGGCTTTGGTCAGTGCCTCGGGCCAGGTGGCCCGGCGCAGTTTTCCGTTTTCACGCACATAAGGTCTATCCAGACGCTGGCGGCGCAACCCATCCCAGACAAAACGAGTTTTATCGCTGATCCATTCCTCGTTCACGCCATCATGGTTACGCGGCAGGAACCGCATCACTTCGCGCCCCTTCGTATCCACGCGGATGTTCGAACCAAGCGCATCCATCACATCAATGCTTTCGGTCTTGGTCAGTTCCCACGGACGCGCGGTAAAGGCGTAGGGCTTGGAAGTCAGCGCCCCAACCGGGCACAGATCGATGATGTTGCCCTGCAAATTCGAATCCAGAGTCTGGTTCAGATACGAGGTGATCTCGGCATCCTCGCCGCGCCCGGTCTGACCCATCTGAGTTATCCCGGCAACTTCGGTGGTGAAGCGCACGCAGCGGGTGCAGCTGATGCAGCGGGTCATTGCGGTGCCCACAAGCGGTCCCAGATCCAGATCATCGACCGCCCGCTTTGCTTCCTTGAAACGGGATCCGGACATGCCATACGCCATCGCCTGATCCTGAAGGTCGCATTCACCACCCTGATCGCAGATCGGGCAATCCAGCGGATGGTTGATCAGCAGGAACTCCATCACGCCTTCGCGGGCCTTTTTGACCATGGGTGAGTTCGTCTTGACCACCGGGGGCTGGCCCTCAGGCCCCGGACGCAGGTCACGCACCTGCATTGCGCAGGAGGCCGCAGGTTTCGGCGGCCCCCCCACAACCTCGACCAGGCACATCCGGCAATTGCCGGCAATCGACAAGCGCTCGTGGTAACAGAAGCGCGGCACTTCGACCCCGGCTTGTTCACAAGCCTGGATCAGGGTCATCGCGCCATCGACTTCGATTTCCTGTCCGTCGATATTGATCTTGCGGAGGTCAGACATGGCTCTCAATTCGCCCTCAAATAAACGCCAATAGCGCTGTTTCTTTGGATTTCTTTCTGCCCTAGAGTGCAGAACGTGTTGGGGTTGTCATAGGTCACGCCATTCGAAGCCAGATACGCCTCGCCCTTGGCGCGCATCCGGTCTTTCTCTGAATCCGAGTCGACATATGAGCGGATTTCACTGTCCGAGTACCCCAGTTTGTTCGCTTTGGACCGCAGCCCCCACATAACACTGATCGCTTTCAATCGCCGCCCGCTGATCGACGGACAGAATTCGGAGATCTCATTTGCGATGGCGATGTAATAGAGTTCGTCGTCGATCTCTTTGACATCCCTCAAGGGCGGCTTTGCTTCTGCAACAGCCGGAAACGTGATCACGGCGGCCAAGGCGAGTGTTTTTGCAAAAGACATGGTTCTTCCTTTCGTTTTGGATGTTCCAAAACGAAAGGGTCCGGTCTTGCTAGGCAATAACGGCCTGCAATCCACGTCGTGATATGCAAAAACGCGTGTCATGGCCGTTGGCATTTTCCTGCAAACGTCAATTGATCATCACTGATGCGCAGGTTTTGCGGCTCGGTATCCGGCCCCACTTTCCAATCGATCCGGGAAGATCCAAAATTCTGCACACAGAACTTGGTTCCTTCATGGCGACCGGCTTCACGCGCGCCGTCCAAGGACGCGGACGCGCCCTTCACCACAACAGTAAAGTCCGTGGGCGATGCTTTCTTGTCGACCGGCTTCGCCTTGGCCTTGAACGACTTTCCGTCGAACAGAAGACGATCTTCCGACGGCTTGATGATGCCGCAGGCGGACACGCTTGCCAGTACCAGCAGGACTACAAGGGTTTTTCGGGCCGTCATATTATCCCTCTTAGTGTTCTCATCTGCCGGGTCGCCATCAGAACGCCGCCACCAATGCCATAAGCCCAATCACAAACATGCAGGCCCAGCCCAATACATACAGCACGGACCGCAGGCCACTGTTTGGCTTACCTATGCCTTTGAAGTGCACCACCAGCATCACCAAACGCGCGACCAAAGCGACAGACGCCAGAAGATTGACCCAGAACGGGCTGGCGCCCAGTAAAACCGCCGCGGTCACAACGGCCACAAACGCCGGAAGCGTTTCCGTTCCGTTCAGATAGGCCCGGTTCAGACGATAGGCCTGGTCAGAATAATCCTGCTCTGGAGTCGCCCCCGGCGCGAGGCCCTTGCCCTGCTTGGCCAGCGCTGAAAACGGGGCCAGGAACAGAACCACTAGTGTGAAAAGCACAACCGATGAAATCGCGTGGCTGTATTCTGCAAACATGTCCATCCCGTTCACTCCGCCGCCATCGCACCCATACGGCCCGATTTCTGTGCCTTGATGCGGCCTTCGATTTCTTCCCGGAAATTGCGGATCAGGCCCTGGATCGGCCAGGCTGCCGCATCGCCGAGCGCGCAGATCGTGTGACCCTCGACCTGCTTTGTCACGTCAAACAGCATGTCGATCTCTTCCAGTTCAGCTTCGCCGCGCACCAGACGGTCCATGACCCGCATCATCCAACCGGTGCCTTCGCGACATGGGGTGCACTGACCACAGCTTTCATGCTTATAGAATTTCGACAGGCGCCAGATCGCCTTGATGATGTCGGTGGACTTGTCCATCACGATCACCGCTGCCGTTCCAAGCCCTGAGCCCAGATCGTTGCGCAGATAATCGAAATCCATGATCGCGTCGCGCATGTTCTCACCGCGCACACACGGAACCGAGGATCCACCGGGGATCACGGCCAGCACATTGTCCCAGCCGCCGCGAATGCCGCCGCAATGGGTCTCGATCAGCTCCTCGAAGGAAATCGACATTGCCTCTTCCACGACGCAGGGGTTGTTCACATGGCCTGAGATCGCAAACAGCTTGGTGCCCGCGTTGTTTTGGCGACCGAAGCCAGCGAACCAGTCGGCCCCCCGGCGCAGGATGGTCGGCACGACCGCAATCGATTCCACATTGTTCACAGTTGTCGGGCAACCATACAGGCCAGCGCCTGCTGGAAACGGAGGCTTCATCCGCGGCATGCCCTTCTTGCCCTCAAGGCTTTCAATAAGGGCGGTTTCCTCGCCGCAGATATAGGCACCAGCGCCGTGATGCAGGAAGATATCAAAATCCCAACCTGAACCGGCGGCGTTCTTGCCCAGCAAGCCGGCATCATAAGCCTCATCAATCGCCGCCTGCAGCGCCTCACGCTCGCGGATATATTCGCCACGCAGGTAGATGTAACAGGTGTGGGCGTTCATCGCGAAAGACGCGATCAGGCAACCTTCGATCAGCGTATGCGGATCGTGGCGCATGATCTCTCGGTCTTTGCAGGTTCCGGGTTCGGATTCGTCCGCGTTGACCACCAGATAGGACGGGCGCCCGTCACTTTCCTTTGGCATGAATGACCATTTCAGACCGGTTGGAAAGCCCGCGCCGCCGCGACCACGCAGGCCCGAGTCTTTCATCGTCTGGATGATCCAGTCGCGACCCTTATCAATCAGGCCAGCAGTGCCGTCCCAATGCCCGCGGGCCTGCGCACCTTTCAGCGTGCGCTCATGCATCCCGTAGATGTTGGTAAAGATCCGGTCCTGATCCTTCAGCATCGCGTGTTACCTTCAGCTGTCCTGACGCATGCGCCAGAGTTGAAAAATGTTGATCCCCGCATAGATGAACCCCGCCAGAGCAGCGAGATCAAACAGCAGAGCGTGCCGGGTCGTCAAACCCAGCTCGGGGCCAATGAACAGGTTCATTGCAAGCCAGATCAGCATGGTCACAGCGATGACCATCCCGATATGTCGGCCCTTGCGGGCTATGGCCTTTTCCTTGTCCTTGTCCATTTTCCCCCGATACCCCGGACGGGCATCCGTCTAGTCTTCGTCCGTGCCCTCAGATTTGGCACGTTTGGCAAATTCGGTCTCTTCACCCGCTGCAAGCTTGGCCGCCTGTTCAATCCAATCATCGCGCTCGATCCGGCCCTTGAATTTCAAACGCGCATCGACCCAGGCCACCTGTTCCGGCGTCCAGGCAGCGATCTGGTCGTAGTGATAGAAACCCAGCTCGTTCAATGTCTGCTCCAGCTTGGGACCGACGCCTTTCAACAGCTTCAAGTCATCTGCCTTACCGTCGCGTGCGGCGGTCAGAGTCTCGGGCTGATCTTCGGTGACGTCTGCGGGCTTGGCCGCGGCTTCCTTGGCAACAGGTTTGGCTTTCGCCTCAGCCGCTTGTTTCACAGCCGGCTTCGGCGCCTCGGGCGATTTCGGAGGTTTTGCTGCCGCCGACGCACCCGCCTGCTTGCCATCCTTGCCAAGCCACGGCGTCAGGATCGCAACCTCAGTCCCGTCGATACGTTTGACCGTGTCGCCCAGATCGGTCGCCAGCTCAACACTGGCGTTGTATTGCGGCTTGCCAGCTTCATGCTCGGTCAGGCTGCTGAGGCCCTTCAACGGCTCAGCCGCATAACGTCCGTTTTGAGGACCGGGCGTCGGCACCTTGCCCGCCACCAGATCGTCGATGATCCTGCCAAAGCTCTCGGCCGTCAGATCCTCGTAGTAATCCTTGCCGATTTGCGCCATCGGCGCGTTGGTGCACGAGCCGAGGCATTCCACCTCTTCCCAGCTCAGCTTGCCATCGGCAGAAAGTGCATGTGCTTTCGCCGCAATCTTTTCCTTGCAGACCGCGATCAGATCTTCGGCCCCGCAGATCATGCAGGAGGTCGTGCCGCAGACCTGAATATGCGCCACCGAGCCAACCGGTTGAAGCTGGAACATGAAGTAGAAAGAGGCAACCTCAAGCACACGGATATAGGCCATGCCCAGCATATCTGCGACGGATTCAATCGCCGGACGGCTCAACCAGCCCTCTTGTTCCTGCGCGCGCCACAGCAGCGGGATGACCGCGCTGGCCTGACGCCCCTCGGGGTATTTGGTGATCTGCGCTTCGGCCCATTGCTGGTTGGCAGCGGTGAAGGCAAAGCTTTCGGGTTGTTCGGGATGAAGACGGCGGAGCATTAGCGGTCAATCTCTCCAAATACGACATCCATGGTGCCGATGATGGCGGCGACGTCGGCCAGCTGATGGCCCTTGGCGACGTAATCCATGGCTTGCAGGTGCAGGAAACCCGGTGCGCGCAGCTTGGCGCGGTAGGGTTTGTTGGTGCCGTCGGCGACCAGATAGACGCCGAACTCGCCCTTGGGGGCTTCGACAGCGGCATAAACTTCACCTGCGGGGACGTGGAAGCCTTCGGTGTACAGCTTGAAGTGATGGATCAGGCTTTCCATCGAGGTCTTCATGTCCGACCGTTTCGGCGGGGTGATCTTGCCTCGGGCTAGAACGTCACCGGGGCAGTCGCGGATTTTGACGATGGCCTGCTGGATGATCAGCAGCGATTGGCGCATCTCTTCCATGCGCACCAGATAGCGATCATAGCAGTCGCCGTTCTTGCCGACGGGAATCTGGAACTCGAACTCGTCATAGCATTCATAGGGCTGCGCGCGGCGCAAATCCCATGCCAGACCGGATCCGCGCACCATCACGCCCGAGAAGCCGTATTTCTGGATGTCATCCTCGGTCACGATGCCAATATCGGCGTTGCGCTGTTTGAAGATGCGGTTTTCGGTCAACAGGCCGTCGATGTCGTCCAGAACGTTGGGGAATTCGTGGCTCCATGCCTCGATATCGTCCAGCAGTTCCGGCGGCAAATCCTGATGAACACCACCGGGGCGGAAATAGGCCGCGTGCAGGCGGGCGCCACAGGCACGCTCATAGAACACCATCAGCTTTTCACGCTCTTCAAAACCCCAGAGCGGCGGGGTCAATGCGCCCACGTCCATCGCCTGCGTTGTCACGTTCAGCAGGTGGTTCAGGATGCGTCCGATTTCGGAATACAGAACCCGGATCAGCGAGCCCCGGCGCGGCACTTCGACCCCGGTTAGCTTTTCGATGGCCAGGCACCAGGCATGTTCCTGGTTCATCGGCGCCACATAATCCAACCGGTCGAAATACGGCAGGTTCTGAAGATAGGTCCGGCTTTCCATCAGTTTTTCGGTGCCACGGTGCAGCAGGCCGATATGCGGATCGCAGCGTTCGACGATCTCACCGTCCAGTTCCAGCACAAGGCGCAGAACCCCGTGCGCCGCAGGGTGTTGCGGGCCGAAGTTAATGTTGAAATTGCGGATCTTCTGTTCTCCGCTCAGCGCGTCCGTGCTGCCGTCATCGTATCTTGAGCCGTCCATCAACGCCCTCGTTTCTTTTTCGCATCGGCCCGAACCCGAACCTTTTCCGCTTCAGCGGCCTTGGCTGCGGCCCCCGCCAGCAGAACCCCCAATGCGCCCAGAATGATCAACTCACCCATCATCTCAGCGGCGCTCCAACTCTTGCAGTTTCAGCCCGACCCACCACAGCAAGGCTATCGTGCCAAAGGGAACCAGACACAGCAGGCACCAGTATTTGTTGATCCCGAAGAACGGCAAAATCTTCACCATCGGAATGATGGTCAGCGCAGACAGGATCAGCCACCAGATGCCACCCATTATTCGGTCTCCTGTTTCTCATCCCCCGGCAGAATGTAGTTCGCACCCTCCCACGGGGACATGAAATCAAACTGTCGGTATTCCTGCACCAGGCTGACCGGCTCGTAGACCACGCGCTTTTGCGCCTCATCATAGCGCACTTCGGTATAGCCGGTGGTCGGGAAATCCTTGCGCAGTGGGTAACCACGGAACCCATAGTCGGTCAGGATGCGCCGCAGGTCCGGATGGCCCGAGAACAGGATGCCGAACATGTCGAACACCTCACGCTCGAACCAATTGGCCGAGGGGTGCACGTCAACGATCGACGGCACCATGTCGTCTTCACGGATCGAGACCCGCAGCCGGATGCGCTGGTTCTGGTACATCGAAAGGAAGTGATACACCACGTCGAACCGCTTGGCGCGCTCGGGGTAATCCACGCCGGTGATATCCACCAGAGTCGAGAATTTGCAGTTCTGGTCGGATTTCAGGAATTCGACGAATTCCACGAGATTCGACGGTGCCACGTCCACGTTCAGTTCGCCGTGGGTTACGTCCCATGACAGAACACAATCAGACCGTTTCAGCTCCAACTGTGTGCCGAGTTCCTTGAGTGCTTCGCTCATCAGCTCTCTCCTCAGCGGACAATTGTGCCGGTACGGCGGATTTTACGCTGCAGCTGCATCAGGCCATACAACAAGGCCTCAGCCGTCGGAGGGCAGCCGGGCACGTAGATGTCCACAGGAACAACCCGGTCACATCCACGCACGACGGAATAAGAATAGTGGTAATACCCACCGCCATTCGCGCAGGAGCCCATCGAGATCACATAGCGTGGCTCAGGCATCTGGTCATAGACCTTGCGCAAAGCCGGGGCCATCTTGTTGGTCAGTGTTCCTGCCACGATCATCACATCCGACTGGCGCGGGGACGCCCGAGGCGCGATACCAAACCGTTCTGCATCATAACGTGGCATAGAGGTATGCATCATCTCAACCGCGCAGCAGGCCAGACCAAAGGTCATCCAATGCAGCGAGCCAGTGCGCGCCCAGTTGATGATGTCTTCGGTCGAGGTCAGCAGAAAACCTTTGTCCTGCAACTCGGCGTTCAGGGCCTGGGTGGCGACTTCCTTGTCGACACCGGCAGTGTTGGCACCTGTCATCACTCCCATTCCAGCGCCCCCTTCTTCCATTCATAGGCAAAGCCGATGGTCAGAACGCCCAGGAACACCATCATGGACCAGAACCCGACATCGCTGATGTCCTTGAAGCCCACCGCCCAGGGAAACAGGAAAGCAATTTCCAGATCGAAGATGATGAACAGAATCGAGACCAGATAGAATCGGACGTCGAATTTCATCCGCGCGTCGTCGAAGGCATTGAAACCACATTCATATGCGCTGACCTTTTCGGGGTCGGGATTGCGGACGGCCAGTACGACGGCGGCTAGGATCAAGACGATCCCAAGGCCCACGGCAACGGCCAGAAACACCAGAATCGGGAGGTACTCCCGCAGCAGGTCTTCCACGAATAGCTCCTTTCCTGCGCACGCATCTTGTCGGGTGCGCCGTCAATTGGCATGTTGACTGGACATTCTCTATCCCTGCGGGGTCAGAGGGTCAACCGAACACAGCCCCCTTCGCAATCAAACCTGCGCTTGACAGCGCGGCATAGAATCGCAGTACCAGCGTTTGGCTTTAGCTTGGCGGAACCTGGTAAAACCTACTTATTCCATGCAGGTTTTCGTTTTTCAAAAAACGCCGCGATCCCTTCGCCTGCCTCTTGTGTTTCCCACCGTTCGACCAGCTCTCCTATGGTCTGATCGATCACGGCATCGTCGATGCGCGGACCCAGAGAGCGTACCAGCGCCTTGGCAGAGGCAACCGCCCCGGGCGCGCAAGACAAATAGGGGCGAATTTCGTCTTCAACCGCGTCCGAAAGCCGATCTGCCGAAACGGTTTTCGCCAGCAGGCCCAGATCAACGGCCTCGGAAGCATCGAACAAACGGGCTGACATGAACACCCGGCGCGCGCGGGCTTCGCCCATGCGGGCGATGACATAGGGGCCAATTGTTGCGGGGATCAGTCCCAGGCGCGTTTCGGTCAACCCCATCTTCAGACTGTCGACCCCAATCGCGACATCGCACACGGCTGCCATTCCCACACCGCCACCGAAGGCATTGCCCTGCAACGCCCCAATCAAAGGCTTTGGTATTGTGTTCAGAGCCTGCAACATCTCGGCCAGCTTGCGCGCCTCGACAAAACGCGTCTTTTTGTCGGCCGCCATCTGGTCCTGCATCCATCCCAGATCACCGCCGGCGCAGAACGTCTTTCCCGCCGCTGCCAGAACGACCACTCGGACAGCGTCATCCGGACCCAGTTGTGATGCAGCCTCGGTCAATTCAGTGATCATTTGCCCCGACATGGCGTTGTGTTTTTCCGGCCGGTTCAGAGTGAGTGTGGCGACACCACGCACATCTGTCGTGATCGTGATCGTTTCAAACATGTCAGCCTCTCAAAGCCCTGGCCATCTGCGCCGCCTCTTCAATCACGTCGATATCCAGACCGGTTTCGTATCCCAGGCGATGCAAGTGCGCCACAACAGCCTCGGTGGCTACGTTTCCTGCGGCACCCGGGGCGTAGGGGCAACCGCCCAACCCGCCCACGGCTGCGTCAAACACCCGCACACCAAGCGCCAATGCAGCGTCGATATTATCGATCGCACGCCCATTGGTGTCATGAAAATGCCCCGCCAATCGCGTCACCGGAACCCTCTCGCGAACCGCCAGAAGCATGTGCGCGACCTTATCCGGCGTCCCCTGTCCAATCGTGTCGCCCAGTGAAACCTCATAACAGCCCAGCGCAAAAAGCCGATCAGCGACCTCGGCCACTTTTTCGGGCGGAGTCGGACCGTCGTATGGGCAATCCGTCGCGCATGAGACATAACCGCGAACAGGCAGGTCGACATGCCGCGCCGCCTCCAGAATCGGCGTAAACCGCTCAATCGACTCGGCGATAGAGGCATTGATATTGGCCTTTGAGAATCCTTCGGAGGCCGAGGCAAACACGGCGATCTCGTCCGCCTTGGCCGCCAGCGCATCGCCATATCCATGCATGTTCGGCGTCAGCGCGGCATAGCGCACCCCATCCACTCGGGTGATTCCGCCCAGAACCTGAGCCGATCCCGCCATCTGCGGCACCCATTTCGGAGAGACAAAGCTTGCGACCTCGATCCTGCGGAAACCCGCAAGGCTGAGGCAGTCGACCAAGGCGATCTTGTCTGACACCGGTATCTCGCGCTTTTCGTTCTGCAGCCCGTCGCGCGGCCCGACCTCGTAGATTTCGACCAGGTCACCCATGTCGCCCCTCCTTCTGGATTGTTGTCGCTTCAAACAAAGATCGTCTGACCTTTGCACGCCGCGTTGCGCGGGTACAGGTCAAGCTTCTTCCTCCAACCTCACCAAGGCAGCCCCGGCTTCGACCTGCGAACCGTCCTCGACCAGCACCTCGGCAACAACCCCGTCCCGCGCCGCAAGCAGAGAATGCTCCATCTTCATCGCTTCCAAAATGGCCAGACGATCACCTTCCTGTACGGTTTGTCCCGCTGTGGCAAAGACGGCTTTGACCAGACCGGGCATAGGAGCCTCGATCACATTGGTGTCGCCTGTGGTGCTGGCATCCCGGTCCAGCGGATCGATGATGTCGAAGCTCTGACCGTTGTTGGTGAAAACCGTCAGTGTCCCATTGTTTGCAGCAACGCGAGGCATTTGCCTACCGTTCAACGCCCATCGCCCGGCGGCACGTTCCGCAACAACGCGATCCTCGCCAATCTGCCAAATCTGGCGATCCGGCCCGTCGACCTGCACGTCCAACTTCAGCACTTCATCGTTACTGGACAGTTGCACAGCGCGATGCAGCGGCGCCCAGAGAGAAAACCCGGTTTCCGGGTCGACATCCACAAGATCCAGTGCAGTCATCGCAGCTGCGACTGCCGTTGCAACCGATGGCTCAGGTTCCTGTACCAACGCTTCGATATCTCGACCGATAAGCCCCGTATCGACATCGCCCGAGGCAAATCCTTCGTGACGCGTCAACGCGCCCAGAAAAGCCAGATTTGTGACAGTACCTGCAACTTCAGTCTGTTGCAGCACCCGGTTCAACGTCTCAAGCGCGACGGCGCGTGTCGATCCATGCACCACTACTTTGGCGATCATCGGGTCATACCACGGGCTGATCGTGTCCCCCGCGCGAACGCCGCTATCGGCGCGACAATTGGCAGGGAAAACCAGATGAGTCAGCGTTCCCGTCGCTGGCAGGAACCCTTTCGGAACGTCCTCGGCATAAAGCCGGGCCTCAAATGCATGGCCGGAGATCGCCAGATCATCCTGTTTTTTGGGAAGGTTTTCGCCTGAGGCTACGCGCAACTGCCATTCGACCAGATCAATGCCTGTGATGGCCTCTGTTACCGGGTGTTCCACCTGCAGGCGCGTGTTCATCTCCATGAACCAGAACCTGTCTGGGCGCAGCCCTTCAGAGGCATCAACGATGAACTCGACCGTGCCTGCGCCTTTATAGCCGATCGCCTCGGCGGCGCGAACGCCCGCCTGCCCCATAGCCTCACGCATTTCGAATGTCATACCCGGGGCCGGGGCTTCTTCGATCACCTTCTGGTGGCGGCGTTGCAACGAGCAGTCGCGTTCAAACAGATGCACTGCATGCGTACCATCGCCAAAGACCTGAACCTCGATATGACGGGGCTTGGCCACGAATTTCTCGACCAGCACGGCATCATTGCCGAAGGCGGTCCGGGCCTCACCCCGCGCGCTGTCCAGCGCGGCCGCGAAGTCCTCCGGTTTCTCGACCAGCCGCATCCCCTTGCCGCCGCCGCCTGCGACGGCCTTGATCAGAACCGGATAGCCTATCGTGTCCGCCGCACCTGCCAGATGTTCGGGGTCTTGATTGTCCCCGTGATAACCTGGCACGACTGGCACGCCGGCCTGCTCCATCAACACCTTGGCCGCGTCCTTGAGGCCCATCTTGCGGATCGCATCCGCCGAGGGGCCGATAAAGGTCAGACCCGCAGCCTGAACCGCATCCACGAAACCGGGGTTTTCTGAAAGAAACCCATAGCCCGGATGGATCGCCTGTGCGCCGGTATCCAGCGCCGCCTGTATGATCACATCGCCCTTCAAATAGCTATCTGCCGGGGCGGGACCGCCAATATGAACCGCCTCGTCCGCCATCTGAACATGTTTAGCCGCCGCGTCCGCATCGGAATAGACAGCAACGCAGGACACGCCCAACTTCTGAGCCGTCTCCATCACCCGGCAGGCGATCTCACCCCGGTTGGCAATCAGGATTTTACTGAACATGTCTTTCACCCTTCCACTGCCAGATCTTCGACGAGACGGAACCGTTCGCACACGAGTTTCATCTCGGGATCAAAGCCGCCGTTTCGTTGGAAATAACGGCGATGATCTTCGCGCCATCCTTCAAGCGTTTCATTCTCACCTTCAGCCAAAGCGAATTCCTCGGTCACATTACAATAACGCTGGATCGAGACATCGACGGTTTCAATGACCAAAGCCGGTGTGTCATCCCAGTTCAGCGCAATATCGCGTCGACCGGGCTTCGGCATTTCAGGACTGCCGTCTGGATAGTTGCAGAGCGCATCGCAGGTCGCTGTTTTACGGCCAGAACGGACCAAAGCCAGAAGCTCTGCACTCAGCAAGGGGTTGTCGCCGAATTTGAAGGTTTGCGCACCGGGATAGCGGGCCATGATGTCTTTCAAACTCTCGCTCATCTTACATCCTGAACACGCCGAAACGTGTCTCCTCGATCGGCGCATTCAGAGCGGCGCTCAGCGACAGCGCCAGCACATCGCGGCTTTTACGCGGGTCGATGATGCCGTCATCCCACAGACGGGCCGAGGCATAGAGTGGATGCGACTGTTCCTCGAACATATCCAGCGTCGGGCGTTTGAATTCGGCCTCTTCTTCTGCGGACCACGTGCCACCCTGCCGTTCTATCCCGTCGCGCTTGACGGTGGCCAGAACGCCAGCCGCCTGCTCACCACCCATCACCGAAATCCGCGAATTCGGCCAGGTCCACAGGAAGCGCGGCTGATAGGCGCGACCCGCCATGCCATAGTTCCCGGCCCCGAACGAGCCACCGACCAGCATCGTGATCTTGGGCACCGAAGTGGTCGCCACCGCCGTCACCATCTTGGCCCCATGCCGCGCGATCCCCTCGTTTTCGTATTTCCTGCCCACCATGAACCCGGTGATGTTTTGCAGGAACACAAGCGGGATTTTACGTTGCGAACACAGCTCGACAAAATGAGCGCCCTTCTGCGCCGCCTCAGAGAACAGCACGCCGTTATTGGCAACAATGCCAACCGGACAGCCTTTGACATGGGCGAAACCGGTCACCAGTGTCTCACCGAACCGAGGCTTGAACTCGTCAAAGCGCGAGCCATCGACCAACCGCGCAATCACCTCGCGGATATCATAGGGGGTGCGCAGATCAGCAGGGACAACGCCCAGGATTTCCTCGGGGTCATAAGCCGGGTCTTCGGGGCTGGCCCAATCCACCGTCTGCGGTTTGCGCAGGTTCAGCGACCCCACCGCACGGCGAGCCAAGGCCAGCGCGTGGGCATCATCCTCGGCCAGATAGTCTGCCACACCAGACAGGCGCGTGTGCACGTCGCCGCCGCCCAGATCTTCAGCGCTGACGACCTCGCCCGTCGCCGCCTTGACCAGAGGCGGGCCGGCCAGAAAGATCGTACCCTGTTCTTTCACGATGATGGTCACATCGGACATCGCGGGCACATAGGCGCCGCCCGCCGTGCACGAGCCCATCACGACGGCGATCTGAGCGATCCCCTTCGCGCTCATCCGCGCTTGGTTATAGAAGATACGGCCAAAGTGGTCGCGGTCCGGGAAGACCTCATCCTGATTGGGAAGGTTCGCACCGCCGCTATCGACCAGATAGATGCAGGGCAGATGGTTTTCCTCGGCGATCTCCTGCGCGCGGAGGTGTTTTTTGACGGTCATCGGATAGTAAGTGCCGCCCTTCACGGTGGCATCGTTGCACACCACCATGACCTCGCGCCCTTGTACCCGGCCAATACCCGCGATCACCCCGGCACAGGGCGCGGCATCGCCATACATCCCGTGCGCCGCCGTCGCGCCGATTTCGAGAAACGGAGACCCGGCATCCAGCAGGTTCGCCACCCGGCGTCTGGGAAGCATCTTGCCCCGAGAGACGTGCCGCGCGCGAGATTTCTCACCACCGCCCATGCGAGCCGCTTCAGCAGCTTCGGAGATTTGCGCCAGCGCGTCGAGATGGGCGGTGCGGTTTGCTTTGAAGCCCTCGGAGGTGGGCATGGCTTTGGATGTGAGTTTCATTCTGCTTTTAAACCTCCTGGCGCATCTGACAATCGTTCAAGGTCTCTGGCTGCGCTCCATCGCACTACGATATTAAAAGTCTCACACATAAACTCTGTCATCTGAGAGCAGTCCGGATCAAATTCATCGTTTCTGAATTCCTCCAAACGACGCGGGTAAGACCATTTCTTAAAGCCGCTCAAACCTGCCACTTGATCAGGCAAGCCCTCTGCGATTTCTTTGGTTTTTGCCAGAAGATGAGCGTTCAATTTCTCAATACAAACGCGCCTTTCCACGGGCGGATGTCCAAGTTCGCAGTAGTCATATGCCGAAGACATACATCGAGTATCCATTTCGTTAGCTATGAGGGTGCCGGACAGCGCTGTGCAACCGTCAAACCAAGTAGGGACATCCAGCGTTTCTATCGTTTCCTCAGCAGCTAGCGGAGCGGTAGCACCAAAGGTCAATACAAACAGTGTCAGCAGTCGCTTCATTCATGTACTTCCTCAGCCGCCCGCGCCTTCAACTCCTTGCGGATCACCTTCCCCGTCACCGTCATCGGCAGTTCCTCCAGAAACGCCACCTCGCGTGGATAGGAATACTGCGCCAGACGGTCCTTGACCCACTTCTGCAACTCGGCACCCGTGGCCTCAGCACCCGGTTTCAACACCACATAAGCCTTCACGATCTCGGTCCGCAGCGGGTCAGGCTTGCCGACTACGCCGACCGTTGCGACCGCCGGGTGGGTCAGCAGGCAATCCTCAATCTCTGCGGGGCCAATGCGATAACCGGCTGAGGTGATCACGTCGTCATCGCGACCAACAAAGCGCAGATAGTCCCCCTCCCAAACACCACGATCCCCGGTGATCAACCAATCACCCCGGAACTTCTCAGCCGTCGCCTCGGGTCGGTTCCAGTATTCCAACAGCATCGAGGCCGAGCCGCGCCGGATGGCGACATCGCCTTCCTCGCTGGTCGGGTTGCCGTCATCGTCGATCACCGCGACCTCATGCCCGGGCACCGGCTTGCCGATGCAGCCGGGTTGAACGGGGAAATCCTTGGCGCAGGAGGATACGACCATATTGCATTCGGTCTGGCCGTAGAACTCGTTGATCGTCAGTCCAAACGCACCTTGGCCCCAGGCTAGCATCTCGGCCCCCAGCGGCTCACCCCCGGACGCGACCGAGCGCAAACCGGGGATCGCCTGATCCGCGGCCTTGAGCATCCGCAGCGCGGTCGGGGGAAAGAAAGCATTCCGCACCCCGCCCCGCGCAATGATTTCGGCGCAGGCTTCGGGGGTGAACTTCTCAAGCCGTGCCGCGACAACCGGGATACCCAGCGCAAGGCCCGGCATCAGCACATCGAACAGCCCGCCGATCCACGCCCAATCCGCCGGGGTCCAAAGGCAGTCTCCTTCGCGCAGGTGATTGTGGCTGATCGAGACGCCCGGCAGATGCCCGGTCAGAACCCGGTGCCCATGCAGCGCGCCCTTCGAGCTGCCCGTGGTGCCTGAGGTATAGATCAATACAGCCGGATCTTCAGGCCCGGTCGCTGCAAACGGTACAGCCGGACCCGCCTCGCCAATTTCGGATGCAATCAGAGGTTCGGCCAGATCGCCCAGCAGATCCGCCCCTTCGGCATCGGTCAGCACGATCTGAACGCCTGCATCGCCAGCCCGCGACCGCAGCGCATCCTGCTTGAACAACTTGAACAAGGGCACCGAAGTCCCGCCGATCTTCCAGATTGCCAGATGCGCCGCTGTGCACCAGGGAGACTGGCTCAGCAGCACTCCGATCCGATCACCGGGCCGGACGCGGGCCAGCAGGGCGCGGGCAATCCCATCAGTCATTTGCGCCAGTTGCCCATAGGTTGTCAGCCGCCGCCCTGATCCGGTCAGATCGATAAGCGCCACCTGATCGGCCGGATGGTTCAGACATTGCTGCGCCATGTTCAGCCGGTCCGGTATGTCCCAACCTCCTTCTGAGCGCAAACCCGGTATGCGTTCAGCGTGCAGCAACGCGAATTCCCCTTGTTTTCCTGATGCTTCGCGACGTGATCTTGGGCGGACGCATCACGCAAACTTGATGCAGATCAGAGTGGCCGGACACCGCCTTTGCGAAACCAAGAGCATCAACATAACCAAAGGCAAGAATATGACAAAGAAACTCGCCGCTTTGACACTGTCTACTGCACTGGTCGCCCTGGCGGCTCCAGCTTTGGCCCAGTCGCAAGGGGACTGGACGCTGGGTATCGGTGTTGGCTATCTGGACCCGAAATCCGACAACGGCACGCTGGCTGGTGCGGCAGCAACGATCGACGCGGACACCCGCCCGATTTTCACTGCTGAGTACTTTATTCGCGACAACCTGGGTATCGAGCTTTTGGCTGCGACCCCGTTCAAACACACCGTTGCCCTTGGCGGTACGGACGCGGCCACGGTCAAGCAGTTGCCGCCCACCTTGTCGCTGAACTATCACTTCCCGACCAACAGCGCCTGGAAACCCTATGTCGGTGCCGGCCTCAACTATACGATCTTCTTCGACGAGCAATCGCCCCTGGGTAACATCAAGGTCGATGACTCCTTCGGCGTCTCGTTGCAGGGCGGTCTGGATTACATGGTCACCGACAACGGGGCGATCCGCCTGAACGTGCGCTGGTTCGACATTGACTCGGACGTCTCGCTCAACGGCGCCCCCATCGGCACCGCGGAAATCGATCCCTGGCTGGTCGGTGTTTCCTACGTCCATCGGTTCTGATCCCGTCTCCAAAACGCCCTGCGGTTTCCTCATCCGCAGGGCGTTTTTTGCTCTCAGAGCATTTCATTCATCATTTCGCGGCCGATCAGCATCCGGCGAATCTCGCTGGTGCCTGCGCCGATTTCCATGAGCTTGGCATCCCGGAAAATCCGGCTGACCGGCGCATCCGACAGGAAACCCGCCCCGCCCAGCGCCTGAACCGCCTGATGGGCCTGAACCATCGCCTGTTCCGACGCGTAAAGGCAGCACGCCGCCGCATCCTGCCGGGTCACATCGCCCCGATCACAGGCTTTGGCCACCTCGTAGACATAGGCCCGCGCCGAATTCATCGCGGTGTACATGTCGGCAATCTTGCCCTGCATCAACTGAAAGCTGCCGATGGGTCTGCCGAACTGCTTGCGCTCAGCCACATAGGGCATCACTTCGTCCAGGCAAGCGGCCATGATGCCGGTCCCGATGCCGGCCAGCACGACCCGTTCATAATCCAGCCCCGACATAAGCACGGCCACACCCTTGCCCTCTTCGCCCAACACGTTCTCGAACGGGACCTCTACGTCTTCAAAGATAAGCTCAGCCGTGTTCGATCCGCGCATACCCAGCTTGTCGAAATGGGGCGAGGTCGAAAAACCCTTCATCTCTTTTTCGATCAGAAATGCCGTGATGCCCTTCGATCCGGCATCGGGATTCGTCTTGGCATAAACCACCAGAGTATCCGCGTCCGGTCCATTGGTGATCCAGTATTTATTGCCATTCAAGCGGTAATGGTCGTTACGCTTTTCAGCGCGCAGCTTCATCGACACCACATCCGACCCGGCCGAGGGCTCTGACATTGCCAGCGCCCCTACATGCTCCCCGGAAATCAGGCGTGGCAGGTATTTCTGCTTCTGCTCGTCGGTGCCGTTCAGCTTGATCTGGTTCACGCACAGGTTGGAATGAGCCCCGTATGACAAGGAAACCGAGGCCGATGCACGCGCAACCTCTTCCACGGCGATCGTATGCGCCAGATAAGACATGCCTGCACCGCCATACTCTTCAGGCACGGTGACACCCAACAGACCAAGCTCTCCCATCTCTTTCCACAGCTCGTTCGGAAAGGCATTCGTGGCGTCGATCTCAACCGCCATCGGCTTGACACGCTCCTGCGCCCAGCGATGCACCATCTCGCGCAGGGCATTCACATCCTCACCCAGATCGAACTTCATCGTGGCCATGAACATCTGCGTCTTCCCTCCGCTTTAATGAACAAGTGTTCAATAAATCTCTAGCAGCGAATCTGTTCCCGGTCAATCTTTGTGACAGCTCGTCTGAAATGGAAAACGCCGCCCGAAACAGGCGGCGTTTCAAAAGATCGAGCGTGCGCCGCAGGCGCACTCCGCTTAGTTAAGACTGATAAACCGCACTCACTTCAGCCCGGATGATCCGGGCGATCAATCGACAATCCTCCAGGGAAAACGTCAAAGGCACGCGCATATCCATCACGCCGGCCAGAACGCGGTCACTTTCAGGCATCCGCTGGCTTTCAAAATATCGCCAACTGTCATAGCGCGACGTGAAACCTGTCGGCTCAGCACCTCCGAACCACTTCAGCTCAACCCCACGAGCCGCGCAACGGCTGATGACTTCAGCTATCCGTTCAGGCGACCAATCCAGCAACAGAAACTGGATCGAAGACCCAACATAGGTTTCCGCCTCGGGCCGCTCGACAATCGTCAGGCCCGGAGTGCCGCGCAACCCGGTTTCGATCTCGCGATAGCGCTCGTTCCACCGGCCCACCTGCCGGTCCAGATCCCGCAATTGCGGGCGCAGGATCGCCGCGCGCAAATTGTCCATCCGGCCCGAGACATTGGGTGTGGTGTACTTGATCCGCTCGAACACTTCTGGCCCCGGGGCGGCCAAGTGGCGTTCATACAGCATGTATGACCCCGACAACATCGTGGCCTTGGCCGCCAGTTCCTCGTCATCGGTGACCAGCAAGCCCCCTTCGCCCGAATTGACATGCTTGTAGGTCTGACAGGAATAACACCCGATTGCACCCTGCCGCCCCGACAACTGACCGCGCCAGGCTGCACCCATCGTGTGTGCGCAATCCTCGATCACGATCACGCCGGCTGCGTCACACATCTGCATTAGCCGGTCCATATCACACAGATGTCCGCGCATATGGCTGAGCATCAGAACACGAGCCTGATCCAGCTTGACCTCAAGATCATCCAGATCAATTGTCAGGCCGTCCGTCACACCGACAAAGATTGCCCGCCCTCCGACTGAGGCAATCGACCCCGGCACCGGCGCCAGTGTAAACGCATTGGTCAGAACCGAATCTCCGGGTTGCACGCCAACCGCGCGCATGGCTGTGGCCAGAGCGTAACCGCCAGACGAAACCGCCAGGCAGTATTTGGCCCCCATCTGGGCGGCAAATTCCTGCTCCAGCAAGGCCGTTTCCCCCAACTCTCCGGGGGCGACATTGTAACGATGCAGACGCCCATGGCGCAGAACGGCCAGAGCCGCGTCGATTGCATCTTCCGGAAGGGGTTCCTGCTGCGTAAAGCTGCCAGAGAATACGTCGGTCATGGTCTTGTTCTGAGGCTCCGAAAGGGTCCGGTCAAGGTTTCAGGCTGCCGCACCGATCAGATCGGGCACGAGGCCGGGCAAATCATCAAAATGATGCAGCAGTGCTTCGGGTTCCAAAGCCGCCATGTCATCCCCCGATGGGCCGAAGGTAACCAGCACCGAAGGAACGCCTGCCGCTTTTGCGGTATTGCGGTCAGTATCCGAATCTCCGACCAGCACGCACCAGTCCGGATCGCCCCCGGCACGGCGCGCAGCTTCCCGCAGCGGGGCCGGGTCCGGTTTGCGGACCGGCAGCGTATCGGCCCCGACCAAAGAAGCAAAACGGTCCCGCACCCCCATGCGTGTCAGCAACAATTCGGCCAGATGTTCCGGTTTGTTTGTGCAAATGCCAACACCGTAACCTGCGTTGCTCAGCAACTCGACCGCCTGTAGTGCCCCGGGATAGAAACTGGTGTGGGTGTCGATGTCCCGAGCATAAGCTTCAAGCAGAACCGGATAGTAGGCCTGGACTGTATCCTCGTCATAGGCCCCGACACGTTTTAACCCGTGGGTCAACATCATGCGTCCACCTCGCAGCGCTATACCTGCATCTGCGCCATGGACCAGTACATCTCCGTGCCCCATCGCGCGGAAACAATGGTTCGCAGCGGTCAGCAAATCGCCGGATGTATCCGCCAAAGTACCATCCAGATCGAAGATGACGGTGCGCATTTCGCCCCCTTGCTCGGCGGGTTTTCGCCGTGTCCTGTTTCAATCGGCAATCTTGTTTGATGGCCGAACGGCTTGCGCCTTTGACCTCAGCGGATAAAACGGACCGCAACAAAACACAAAGAGAAAACGATTTCATGAGCAATGCCCTTGTCATCCTTGCCGCCGGAAAAGGCACCAGGATGAATTCGGATCTTCCCAAAGTCCTGCATCCCATCGCTCAGGTTCCGATGCTGATCCATGCGATGCGCGCCGGATCCGTCCTGTCGCCCGAACGTACTGTGATCGTTACCGGCCACGGGTCCGAAGCTGTGGCCAAGGCTGCAATGGCCGAGGATGAAGATGTACGAATCGCCGTTCAGGAAGACCAGTTGGGAACAGCCCATGCGGTCGCTCAGGCCCGGAACGCATTGAGTGGATTCGATGGCGATGTGGTTGTTCTTTACGGCGACACCCCGTTCTTGCAGCCTGACACGCTGGAAAGGATGATCGATGCACGGTCAGGGAATGACTTGGTCATTCTTGGCTTTGAGGCGGTCGACCCTGCCCGTTATGGCCGGTTGGTCATGAATGGCGATGTGCTGGAACGCATTGTCGAGTTTAAAGATGCTTCCGATGAAGAACGATGCATAACTTTCTGCAATTCAGGGCTTTTGGCCTGCAATGCGCAGCTGCTGTTTTCGTTGATCGATGAGGTCGGAAACGACAACGCTTCGGGCGAGTACTATCTGACTGACGTGGTTGAAATTGCGCGCAGCCGTGGACTGAACGTGACCGCTGTCGCTTGCGATGAGGCACAGACACTGGGCGTGAACTCTCGCGTTGATCTGGCCGCTGCAGATGCCGTGTTTCAGGCGCGCGCCCGAGCTGAGCTTCTTGACCTGGGCGTCACATTGATGGCTCCAGAGACGGTGTACCTGGCTGCGGATACGGTGGTCGGGCGCGATACGGTGATCGAACCGAATGTGGTGTTCGGACCGGGCGTCACTGTTGAAAGCGGCGCGACGATCCGGGCCTTTTCGCATCTTGAGGGCTGCCATGTCAGCCGGGGCGCGGTCGTCGGCCCCTACGCTCGCCTGCGCCCCGGCGCCGAACTCGCTGAAAACACTCGGGTCGGCAATTTTGTCGAGATCAAGAATGCCGAAATCGCCGAAGGCGCAAAGGTCAATCACCTCAGCTATATCGGTGACGCGTCCGTTGGCGCTGCGACCAACATCGGCGCGGGGACGATCACCTGTAACTATGACGGCGTGATGAAGCATAAAACCACGATTGGTGAGAACGTCTTTATCGGCTCGAACACCATGCTGGTTGCCCCGGTTACTGTAGGAGATGGGGCGATGACCGCAACGGGCACTGTCGTGACCAAGGATGTGGACCCGGAGGCATTGGCCGTGGCCCGCGCCAAGCAGGAAAACAAGCCCGGATATGCGCGTAAATTGTTTGATATGTTGAAGGCGAAAAAGGCTCGCCACGATAAAAAGGCCTGAGAAATGTGTGGAATAGTAGGTGTTTTGGGGCAGCACGAGGCCGCCCCCATTCTAGTAGAAGCCCTGAAACGGCTGGAATATCGCGGCTATGACAGCGCCGGGATTGCAACCGTCAACGACGGCGCATTGGGCCGGCGGCGCGCGGTTGGCAAGCTGGTCAACCTCAGCGACCTACTGGTGCATGATCCTCTTCCCGGAAAATCCGGCATTGGCCATACCCGCTGGGCCACACATGGTGCCCCGTCAGTCAACAATGCACATCCGCACAAGGCGGGCCCGGTGGCCGTCGTTCATAACGGCATCGTCGAAAACTATCGCGACCTGAGGGCCGAACTAGCCGAACATGGTATTGATTTCCAAACCGAAACCGACACGGAAACGGTTGCTCTTATGACTGAACACCACCTGAACTTGGGCCTGCCCCCGGTTGAGGCCGCATTCAAGACAATCGACCAGTTGGAAGGCGCATTTGCACTGGCCTTTCTGTTCGACGGTGAGGACGACCTGATCGTGGCGGCCCGCAAGGGATCACCACTGGCCATCGGCCATGGGGATGGTGAGATGTATGTGGGGTCTGATGCCATTGCTCTGGCCCCGCTGACCAATCAGATCACATATCTGGAAGAAGGCGACCGCGCGGTTCTGACCAGGACGTCACTTGAAATCCGCAACGAGGCCGGTGAGCTGGCAAACCGGGAAAAGCACAAGATCAAGCTGGATCATGCGCGCGCGGACAAGGGCGAACACAAGCACTTCATGGCCAAGGAAATCGCTGAACAGCCCATCGTTGTGGCGGAAGCAATCCGGTCCTACCTGCCCACGAGCGGCGACCGCGTGGTGCTGCCGGACACGGATCTGGATTTCAGCAAGCTGGATCGCCTGACCATGGTGGCCTGTGGCACCGCGTTTTACGCCTGCCTGACCGCGAAGTACTGGTTCGAACAACTGGCCAAAATGCCCGTAGAGGTCGATATTGCCAGCGAGTTCCGCTATCGCGAACCTCCGATCACGGACCGGACGCTGGCCCTGTTCGTCAGCCAGTCGGGCGAAACCGCCGATACCCTGGCGGCTCTGCGCTATTGCGAGGGCAAGGCCGACAAGATCGTTTCGGTCGTCAACGTCCCCGAAAGCTCGATCGCACGGGAAAGCGATATCGCCTTGCCGATCCATGCCGGTGTCGAGATCGGCGTCGCCTCGACCAAGGCCTTCACCTGCCAGTTGAGCGTGCTGCTGATGCTGGCGCTCAAGGCCGCCGCAGACCGGGGCACGCTGACGGATGAGGAAATCGCCGATCATGCCGCTGCGCTGCGTGGGTTGCCGACTGTACTGAACGCGGCACTCGATCAGAACCGAGCAATCCGCAAGGCCGCCCAACGCCTGTCCGAGGCGCGCGACGTCCTGTTTCTGGGCCGTGGCCTGATGTATCCGCTGGCAATGGAAGGCGCGCTGAAGCTCAAGGAAATCAGCTATATCCACGCCGAAGGATACGCGTCGGGAGAGTTGAAACACGGCCCTATCGCCCTGATCGACAAGCATATGCCCGTGGTTGTCATGGCTCCACGTGATACGGTTTTCGACAAGACCGTCTCGAACATGCAGGAAGTGATGGCACGGAAAGGTAAAGTGATCCTTGTCTCTGATGATGATGGCATTGACGAGGCCGGCGACGGTGTCTGGAGCACCATCCGCATGCCACATGTTCACACCAGCCTTGCACCGATCCTCTACTCGGTGCCCGCACAATTGCTGGCCTATCACACGGCTGTTGCCAAGGGCACGGATGTGGATCAACCGCGCAATCTGGCGAAGTCGGTAACGGTGGAGTGATTTATGGCCAAGCAGTTCCCGCAGCTTGATGATGCGCATCAAAAGTTCATTGAAGAACAGCATATGTTCTTCGTCGGCACCGCCGGGGCCGAAGGTCGGGTCAATATTTCCCCAAAAGGAATGGACTCGCTGCGTGTACTGGGACCAAACCGCATTGTCTGGATGAACCTCACTGGCAGTGGCAACGAAACTGCAGGGCATCTTTTGCAGGTCAACCGGATGACGCTGATGTGGTGTTCTTTCACAACGCGGCCGATGATTCTTCGCACCTATGGCACAGCGCGTTGCCTGCATGTTGGCAACGAAGGTTGGGACGACCTTGCCGGTCTCTTCCCAAGTCACCGCAGTGCACGGCAAATCTATGACCAGTCGATCGAGATGGTACAAACCTCCTGCGGCTATGCCGTGCCTTTCATGGAATTCCAATCCGACCGCGACACGATGCAGAAATGGGTGGATGGAAAATCAGATGAGGAAATCCGTTCCTATTGGATGGAAAGGAACGGCCAGACGATTGATGGGAAACCAACAGGCGTTCCATTGTGATCCCCATGCTGACCGGATATCTCGATCAGATCAAAGCGCATGGTGACCCCGAACGGGCGAGCCAGATGGCTAGTTATCATAAGGCGGATCGCATCTATCTGGGCGTCGCAAACCCGGTTCTCAACGACCTGACCAAGGCGTGGCGGCAAGAACTGGATGTGCCGGCGCGGATCGCATTGGCGGACGCGTTATGGCAAACAAACATCCACGAAGGGCGTCTTGCTGCATCCAAGCTTTTGACACAGGCGCGCATCCGACCTGACGCGACGGTTTGGGACTTGCTTCAAAGCTGGCTGCCGGATTTCGATGCATGGGCCGTCGCGGATCACGCGTGCATGGCTATGCAAAAGAGGCTTTCAGCAGATCCTGACCGACTGGATCAGGTTGAACATTGGACCCAGTCCGATCACATGTGGACCCGACGCGCGGCCCTGGTTGCAACCCTACCCTGGACCAAACAGAACCACCCCAAGCCCGACGACCTGCACCGCCGTGATCGCATCCTTGGCTGGGCTGCCGGATATGTTCCGGACCGCAACTGGTTCATTCAGAAATCCATCGCCTGGTGGCTGCGAGAGTTATCCAAACACGACCCAAAGCGTGTCATCACCTTTCTGAGCCAACACGGCGATACCATGAAACCCTTTGCCCGCCATGAAGCAGGTAAATACCTGAAAAATCAATCTGCGTAGACTTCGACCTCAACGAGTTCGTCGAAAGGCACCAACAACGCCCTCATAGCGTCCAGAGACAAGCGGCTGCCGCTACTGTCGGGGCCTGAGACCGGGACCAAAGTGATGTAGGCCTGCGCCCCTGTTCGTGGCACCACTACGCGCGCCGTAACTTCGGTGTCCACCAGCGGTGTCTGCATCCAGCGCCCCGGAGTGGTCGGATCCCCAAGCCCGGCTATGGTGGTTTTCGCCCCGACCCAGTTTGGCCGCGCGGAAACCGGTTCGGGTTGCAGCACCTCTTCAGCAACTGCGGTACCAACTTCAGCGTCGGGTGCCGTCTGGGCAGGCGCGTCGCCACCGCCTAAAACTCGGTCAGTCGTTGACCGCACGGCGTCGCATCCAGCCATGACCACAAATAGTAAAACAAGTGTTTTCTTCATGGCTGACACCTACAGCCCTGCGCCCATCTGTTCCAGCGCAAAGCACAGTTCGCCCTTGTCGCGGGCATGTTACGGCTTTACCTATTACATCATGACAGCTCCGCTCATCGACCCGTTTGCCCGCGCCATTACGTATCTCCGCGTCTCCGTCACGGACCGCTGCGACTTCCGCTGCGTGTATTGCATGTCCGAAAACATGACCTTTCTGCCCAAGAAAGACCTGCTGACACTGGAAGAACTGGACCGGATGTGCTCGACCTTCGTCAGGATGGGTGTCGAAAAGCTGCGCATCACGGGTGGTGAGCCGTTGGTGCGTCGGAATATCATGACGTTCTTCAACTCGATGACACGCCACCTGGACAGCGGTGCATTGAAAGAACTGACGCTGACAACAAATGGATCGCAACTGCACCGCTTCGCCGAAGACCTGTATGCCGCTGGCGTACGGCGGGTGAATGTCTCTCTGGATACATTGGACGATGACAAGTTTGCCAAGGTCACGCGCTGGGGTCGCCTGAAACAGGTATTGGACGGAATTGACGCCGCGCAAAAGGCTGGCCTGCGGATCAAGATCAACGCGGTCGCGCTGAAAGGGTTCAATGAACCCGAACTTCCGAAAATCACGGACTGGTGTGCCGAGCGGGACATGGATCTGACCTGGATCGAAGTCATGCCTATGGGCGATATCGGCAACGAAGACCGCCTGGATCAGTACTGGTCGCTCAAAGACGTGCGGAAAGAATACGAAAACCACTATTCGGTCACCGATCTGGCCGAACGCACCGGTGGCCCTGCCCGTTACGTGCGGCTCGAGGAAACCGGCCAGAAAATCGGCTTTATCACGCCGCTGTCGCACAATTTCTGTGAAAGCTGCAACAGGGTCCGCCTGACCTGCACTGGCGAACTTTACATGTGCCTGGGTCAGGAGGATATGTCTGACCTGCGCGGAGCCCTGCGCGATCACCCTGATACCGAACAGCCACTTGAAGACGCGATCCGATCTGCCATCAATCTCAAGCCCAAGGGGCATGACTTCGACTATTCGCGCCAAGCCGTCGATGGCAGGATGAGCCGTCACATGAGTCACACAGGCGGCTGATATGCCGGATCACAACGGCCGCCCCACGGCGTTGTATCATGTGTACTGCACCCTCACGTCTCTTGCAGCACCTCTGATATGGCGAATTGTTCGGAATAAGTTGCGGGCAGCAAACGTACCTGTTGAGCGGCAACAAGAACGACTTGGACATGCCAGCCTGCCTAGGCCAAATGGGCGTTTGATCTGGTTCCACGCCGCCAGCGTTGGCGAAAGCCTTTCGGTCCTCAGCCTGATCAGACGGCTGGCTGACCGCCTGCCCGAAACCGAATTTCTAATCACCTCCGGCACCCCGACCTCAGCGGCTCTTATCGAAAAACGCCTGCCGCCCCGCACACGGCATCAATACCCGCCGCTTGACACGGCAGGTCCCGTCCGGCGCTTTCTGAGCCATTGGCAACCAGAGGGCGGGGTTTTCGTCGAAAGTGAAATCTGGCCACGGTTGATTGTTGAAAGTGCCAAACGCGGCATTCCGCTCGCCCTTCTGAATGCACGACTGTCGGACAAGTCCGTCGCTGGCTGGAAAAAGCGCCCCGAAACAGCGCGGTTCGTCTTGAACAAATTTAACCTGTTCCTGACGCAGAACGACAAAACCGCAGCCAACCTGACGTCGATGGGTGCCCCTGCCGATCGCGTCCGGCCCGGCACCAATCTCAAAGCCATGTCCGATCCCCTTCCCGTGGACCACAACACGCTGGATGACATACGTTCTAAAGTCTCTGGCAGACCGGTGTGGATCGCCAGCTCGACCCACGCAGGCGAAGAGGAAAGCGTTCTTGCCGCGCATAAATCACTTCTGGAACGCTGGCCCGATCTGCTGCTGCTGCTGATCCCGCGCCACCCAGAGCGCCGCGGCGATATCGCCAAACTACTGGAAGCCTCCGATCTCAACGCCGCGTTCCGATCCGAAAATTCCCCGATCAAAGCCGAGACCCAGGTATATGTCGCGGATACACTGGGTGAGACCGGCACATGGTACGCGCTTTGTCCCATCGTGTTCCTGGGTGGCTCCCTGAAAGACATCGGCGGTCACAACCCATTCGAACCGGCACAGGCCGGAGCCGCCGTGATTACCGGCCCCGGATACTTCAATTTTGCAGAAACTTTCGCGCCGTTGATCAAAACCGGTGGCGCCATGGAGGTTCGAACCGAAAAGGATCTCTCCGCGGCGGTCGAGCATTGGCTTTCAGACGGTCAGGCCCTGAAAAAGGCCCGCAGCGCCGCCCAAACCTGCGTCAAGACCCAAAGCAAAGCGCTGGACTCTGTTGTTGACACGCTATCCTGTTCGCTCGACCTGACGTGACCGGGCGGGATCCCTCTTCATCTGGCCAAAAGTATCCCGGGGGTGTGGGGGCAGAGCCCCCACTCGTCCGATCAGGCCGCCGGCATACGCTGCTCAACGATCTCTGCCCACCAGCTGCACCCGGCGGGAATCGCCTCATCGTTGAAGTTGTACTCCGGGTGGTGAACCATGGCCGTATCGCCGTTACCCATTAAAATATAGGCCCCGGGACGTTCCTCCAGCATGAAGGCAAAGTCCTCGCCTCCCATGACCAAAGGCGCATCGTCACAATCGCCGGATACCGACCGGGCAACAGCTGCGGCGAACTCTGTCTGTTCTTCACTGTTCACCATCACCGGGTACCCGCGGATGTAGGTCACGTTTGCGGTGCCTCCGAACGTGGCCGCGATTCCATTGCAGATCTCATTGATCCGCTTTTCGGCCAGATCCCGCGTATCCTTGCTCATGGTGCGCACGGTGCCTTTGATCTGAACAGTCTGCGGGATCACATTGAACGCTTTCGACGAGGTCTCAAACGACGTCACCGACACCACGACCTGATCGATCGGATCGGCATTGCGCGAGGAAATGGTCTGAAGCGCCAAAACCGCCTGCGCAGCCAGTACCGTGGTGTCTACTGTTTCATGCGGCTTGGCAGCATGACCACCTCGCCCTTCAAAAGTGATGTCAAACTGATCGGTTGCGGCAAAGAAGGAACCGGGACGGATTGCGAACTTACCTACAGGTTGTCCGGGCCAATTATGCATCCCGTAGACCTCCTGAATATTCCAGCGGTCCATCATGCCATCTTCGCACATTTCGCGACCACCGCCGCCGCCTTCTTCGGCAGGCTGGAAGATCACAACAACCGTGCCATCGAAGTTGCGGGTTTCGGACAGGTATTTCGCAGCACCCAACAGCATCGCCGTATGGCCATCATGGCCACACGCATGCATCGCGCCCGGCGTTTTCGAGGCATAGTCCAACCCTGTCGCCTCATGAATCGGCAGCGCATCCATATCTGCCCGCAGACCGATCACCTTGCCCGCACTGTCCGACTTGCCTTTGATCACACCCACAACGCCGGTACGTCCGATTCCAGTGACGACCTCGTCGCAGCCGAACTCTTTCAGCTTCTCGGCCACCACTGCGCTGGTGCGATGGGTCTCAAACAGGATTTCCGGGTTTTCGTGCAGATCCCGTCGCCACGCGGTGATTTCATCCTGCAATTCGGCAAAGCGGTTTTTGACTGGCATATCTTCTCTCTCCTAATTCAAGCCGCCGGCATCCGGCGCTCGACCATTTCTGCAAACCACGAACATCCGATCGGGATGATCTCGTCGTTGAAGTTGTATTCGGGGTGGTGCAACCCGGCGCTGTCACCGTTGCCCAGAACGATAAAGGCTCCGGGCCGTTCCTCCAGCATGAACGAGAAATCCTCACCCCCCATCACCATCGGTGCCTCGATGCAGCTGCCCCCGACCGAGACCGCGGCTTCTGCCGCATATCCCGTTTGAGTTTCGGCGTTGATCGTCACCGGCACGCCACGCGTGTAGTTGACGTTCACGGAACCACCGAATGTTCCTGCAATCCCTTCGGCGACCTCTTTGAGGCGCTGTTCGATCAGATCACGCATCTCGTTGGAATGGGTCCGCACGGTACCGCGTATCTGCGCCGATTGCGGGATCACGTTGAACGCTTTCGAGGACGTCTCGACCGAGGTCACGGACAACACGGTTTGCAGGATCGGGTCCGCATTGCGCGACACGATCGTCTGCAACGCGACAATCAGTTGCGACAGCATCACGGTTGTATCGACCGTCTCATGGGGTTTTGCCGCGTGGCCTCCGCGCCCTTCAAGATGGATGTCAATCTCGTCCGCCGCCGCCAGCAACGGGCCTGAGCGGATTGCGAATTGCCCGGTCGCCACGCCCGGCACATTGTGCATCGCGTAAACTTCCTGAATGCCAAACCGGTCCATCAGACCGTCCTTGCACATGGCCTCTGCGCCATTCCCGCCCTCTTCGGCGGGCTGAAAGATCACGATTGCGGTGCCATCGAAATTGCGCGTCTCAGACAGGTACTTAGCCGCTCCCAAGACCATGGCAGTATGCCCGTCATGCCCGCAGGCATGCATCGCATTTGGTGTTTTCGAGGCATAGTCCAGCCCGGTCTGTTCCTGCATCGGCAGGGCATCCATATCGGCCCGCAAACCAATCACGCGGCCCTGCGTGTCGCTTTTGCCGCGAATAACCCCGACCACGCCGGTACCCCCGATGCCGGTTACGACCTCGTCACAGCCGAATTCCTTCAGTTTGTCGGCCACCAGTGCACTGGTGCGGTGCGTGTCGTACAGGATTTCCGGATGTTGGTGAATGTCACGCCGCCAACCTGTGATCTCTTCGTGCATCTCTGCGAGGCGGTTTTTGATCGGCATGGCATTCTCCCTGATTTAAGCGACGCGCAATCGTCGTTCCACGATCTCGGCAAACCAGCTACAGCCGGCGGGAATCGCGTCGTCGTCAAAGTTGTATTCCGGGTGATGGCACATGGCCGTGTCCCCGTTCCCGATAAAGATGTAGGCTCCGGGCCGTTCTTCAAGCATGTAGGCGAAATCTTCCGAGGGCATGATCGGATCAGTGTTGTCATTGACCTTGCCCGCGACGGCCTCGGCTGCCTCGGCAGCGTATGTTGTCTCTGTCTCGGAATTTACCGTCACAGGATACCCCGGCGTCCAGACAACTTCCGCCTTCGCTCCAAAGGCCGAGGCCGTATCCTCGGCGATCCTGCGCACGCGCTCTTCTGCTATCGTGCGGTATTCTGGGTCGAGTGTCCGGACGGTCCCCTGCAAACGGACGGTGTGCGCGATCACGTTCGACGCGACGCTGTCCGTTTCGAACGTGCCCACGGTCAGGACGACGCGTTTGATCGGATCGACGGTGCGCGCCACAACCGATTGCAACGACACGACAATATGCGAGGCCACCAAAGTCGTGTCTACCGCGTCATGCGGTGCGGCGGCGTGTCCGCCCTTGCCGGTGATCGTGATTTCGAACTCATCAGATGAGGCCAACAATGCGCCGGGTCGGATCGCGAACTCGCCCACTGGCAACCCCGGCATATTGTGCATGCCATAGACCTCATCAATGCCCCAGCGTTCCATCAGGCCGTCCCGACACATGGCCAGACCGCCTGCACCGCCTTCTTCTGCGGGCTGAAAAATCAGAACAACAGTGCCATCGAAGTTTCGGGTTTCAGCCAGGTACTGGGCGGCCCCAAGCAGCATCGAGGTATGCCCGTCATGCCCGCAGGCGTGCATCTTGCCCGAAACGGTAGAAGCATAGTCCAGCCCAGTCGCCTCTTCGATCGGCAGTGCGTCCATATCTGCGCGCAGTCCGATTACGCGCCCGGTCGTGTCCTGCCGCCCGCGGATAACGGCCACGACACCGGTCTTGCCAATTCCCGGAGTGATCTCATCAACACCAAACTCCTTGAGGCGCTCGACGACAAAAGCAGCGGTTTCGTGCACGTCATACATCAATTCAGGATGCGCATGCAGGTGGCGGCGCCACGCGGCAATATCGCCGTGCATTTCTGCAAGTCTGTTTTTGACAGGCATCTCAAGACCTTCCTCTGAACAATTGATGCTATGTTGAATCTTACGCCGCGCCGAGCTTTTCAACCAGTCGTTGCATAAACTTGTGCCCCGCATCGAACTGCGCGATCGATATGAACTCGTTCGGCTGATGAGCCTGCGCAATATCACCAGGACCGCAAATCACGGCTGAATACCCGGCCTCCTGAAACTGCCCCGCCTCTGTCCCGTAGCTGACAACGTGGCTTGCGTTATCCCCGGTCAGCGTACGCACTAAAGCTTCCGCTTCTCCGTCCCGTTCAGGCACCAGTCCCGGAATTGAAAAATGTTCCTTCAGTTCGATGCGTGTTTCAGGGTGGACAGCCTGCATCCGTGCCTCGGCCGCGCGGACCTGCTGAAAATACGCGTCCTGCCATTGCGCCTTTGACTCATCCGGCACTGTGCGGAAATCCATCATGAACCGACAGTCTTTGGCAGTGATGTTGTGGGCTGTCCCGCCTTCTATCATTCCGACATGACAGGTTGTCCACGGCGGGTCAAATACGACCGCGATTTCGCTCGGCTCAGCGGCCATGCTTTCGGCATTTCTGTGATTTGCCCAGTCGATCAGAGGTGCCGCCGCCATGATCGCATTCACGCCGGTATGCATGATCGAACTGTGCACTTCGAACCCCACGATGTGAGTATCAAAGCCGAACCCGCCCTTGTGCCCCGTCACAGCCTGCATCATTGACGGCTCACCCACGATCACTGCTGATCCCTTGGGCAAGACCTGTTGCATTGCCTCAATCATGGGCGGCGCACCGGTGCATCCGACCTCTTCGTCAAAGCTGAGCGCAAGTTGCAGCGGCCGCTTTATTTCAGCGTAATGCGCCTCGACCAGAGCCCAGATCGCCAGAGCGTCAAAACCCTTCATGTCGCAGGTGCCGCGACCGAAATACTTGCCGTCCTTCTCGGTCACCGTGAACGGATCGGAATCCCAAGGCTGCCCTTCGATCGGCACGACATCCGTATGCCCGGACAGAACCAGCGCACCCTCTTCCATCGGACCCACATGCGCAAAAATTGCAGCCTTGTGCGGTTGATCCGGGTCCGGCCACCGATGGGGTGCGATTCCATGACCTTGCAGATATTCCTCAACCCAATCCACCAGCGGCAGATTGGTGTCACGGCTTACGGTCGGAAATGAGATCAGCTTTGTCATGATCTCAAGCGGCGTCAAGCGTTTCGCCATTGGGGTCAATACCCGCTGTCGGTGGTCAGAATGAAGTGCCCGGCCTCAACCTCTCGATATTGCGAAGGTTCCGGCGTGTAGTCAGTGGGATGAATCGGAGATGGGATCGGTTTGAAATTCAGATCCTTTTCCGATTTCCGCTTGTTCGGGTCCGCAATCGGAACCGCCTTCATCAGCGCCTGTGTATAGGGATGCTGCGGGTTCTCGAATACCCGCGCCCGGGGCCCAAGTTCGACAATTCGACCCAGATACATGACCCCGACATAATGGCTAACCCTTTCAACCACGGCCATATCGTGACTGATGAACAGATAAGACAAGCCCAGTTCGGACTGCAATTCCATCATCAGGTTCAAAACCTGCGCCTGCACCGACACGTCGAGGGCCGAAACCGCCTCATCCGCGATGATAAGCTTGGGGTTCAGGGCCAGAGCCCGCGCGATGGCAATCCGCTGCCGCTGACCGCCCGACATTTCATGCGGGAACCGACGCATGAAGCTGCGCGGCAGTTGCACCTTGTCGAACAGTTGCGCCACGCGGTCCTGCAGTTCCGATCCCGATGCCACGCCATAGTTGCGCATCGGCTCGGCCACCTGATCGACCAGCTGCATCTGCGGGTTCAGCGAGGCGAACGGATCCTGAAAGATCATCTGCATGTCCAGCCGCGCCTTGCGCAAGCCAGACGGATCAAGCTTCATGATATCAACACCGTCCATATCAATCTCGCCCGCCAGAGGCTCGACCAGTCGCAGGATCGAGCGCCCCGCCGAAGACTTGCCGCACCCGGATTCGCCGACAAGACTGAGCGTTTGACCTTTGTTCAGTGTGAACGAGACATCCTCGACCGCATGAACGTTCGAGATCGTGCGCCGCAAAAGCCCGCCTTTGACCGGGAACCGGGTCGTCAGGTTCTTGACGGTCAGAAGAACCTCGTCTGTGCCCGGGATTGGTGCAATATTCTGCCCTTCGACCCCCAGCAGTTTCATCGGCTCGGGCGCAAATTTACCTTGCATCTCGCCCAGTTTCGGCACCGCGGCCAGCAAGGCTTTAGTATAGTCGTGCTGCGGGTTTTCAAAGATTTCTTTGACGGTGCCTTCTTCGACCTTGTTGCCGCGGTACATGACGACGACACGGTCGGCCATCTGGGCAACCACAGCCATATCGTGGGTGATGAACATCACAGCCGTGCCGGTTTCCCGCTTGAGACGGTCCATCAGCGCGAGAATTTCGGCCTGAATGGTCACGTCAAGCGCTGTGGTGGGTTCGTCGGCGATCAGCAGGCGCGGCTCACAGGCCATAGCCATCGCAATGACAACGCGTTGACGCATCCCGCCCGACAGCTCGTGCGGATACTGTTTCAGGCGGCGCTCAGGCTCAGGTATGCGAACCTGGCGCAACAATTCAAGCGCCCGCGCTTCTGCCTGTGACTTCGACATTTCCTTGTGGATACGCAGTCCTTCGGTCAACTGGCGACCAACGGTGAAAACGGGGTTCAGGGCGGTCATCGGCTCCTGAAAGATCATCCCGATTTCATTGCCGCGAATCTGTTTCATCAGATCCTGATCGACCTTGGCCAGGTCCACTTCTTCGCCATCGCGACGATCAAACAGCAGCTCTCCGCCCGCGATTTTGCCGCCACCGAACTCGACCAGCCGCATCAAAGACAATGACGAAACCGACTTTCCCGAGCCCGATTCGCCAACGATACAAACGGTTTCGCCTGGTTTGACCTCGAACGAAACGTCCTCAACGCCGACAACAGGACCGTCCTTCGTCTGAAACTCCACCCGTAGTTTTCTGATTTGAGCAATAGGCTGATCCAGCACGTGCGCGCTCCCTTGACGACGTTATTCTTGTTCTGAATGCCGAACGCTACGGCGGGCCACTGGGAAAAGTCAAACCCATTACACATTTTCGCGACGGCACCACTTGCATTTTTCTCAAGTTCTGTTTCGATACCCAACGTAACCGGCTTGGGGCGGCAGTGCCAACGGAAACCGTTAGCGCTATTATCTTTGCTAGTCAAAGCCTTAACCCAAGACGGCAACGCCAAACCCGCAGGCCTTGCGGAGATAATCGAGACACGAACGTGTCCAATTCGGGAGTGACTTATGAAAATCAAAACCCTTTTGCTTGGTGCGATCGCAAGCACGGCAATGGCCCCCGCGGCCTTTGCCGAGCGCGGTTCGGACGGCAATGTCAGCATCATCTATTGGCAGGCTCCGTCGATCCTGAACCCGTTCCTGTCTGGCGGCACGAAAGACGTGGAATCAGCTTCGCTGGTGATCGAGCCTCTGGCCCGCTACGATCAGGACGGCAACATGGTGCCGTATCTGGCATCCGAGATTCCGACCGTGGAAAATGGCGGTGTCAGCGAAGATCTGACGTCGATCACATGGAAAATCACGCCGGGAATCAAATGGTCGGACGGCTCTGCGTTCACCGCCGCTGACGTGAAGTTCACCGCCGATTACTGTATGCACCCGGAAGGTGGCTGCGCGCAGGTGACAAAGTTCGAAGGCGTCACCTCGGTCGAAGCTGTTGATGACCTGACCGTTAAAGTTACCTTCGACAAGCCAACACCGTTCCCCTATGGCCCGTTTGTCGGCGGCGAAAGCCCGATCATTCAGGCCGCACAGTTCGCCGATTGCCTTGGTGCGAAAGCGCCTGAATGCACCGACCAGAACTTCAACCCCATCGGAACCGGCCCATTTGTCGTCACCGAGTTCAAACCGAACGACGTGATTACATTCAAGGCAAATGACAATTATCGTGACCCGGCCAAACCGGCCTTTGCGACTGTGACCTTCAAGGGCGGTGGTGACGCAACTGCTGCTGGTCGTGCCGTCATGGAAACCGGTGAATTTGACTATGCCTGGAACCTTCAGTTGGCGCCTGAAGTGATCGCACAGATGCAGGAAGGTGGCAAAGGTACGCCGGTTGCAGGCTTCGGCCCGCTGGTCGAGCGTATCATGATGAACCAGACCAACCCGTCGCCCGACCTGCCGGAAGGCGAGCGTTCGACCGCAAAGCACCCGCACCCGTTCCTGAAGGATCCGGCCGTTTACAAAGCCATGTCCATGGCCATCGACCGTCCGCTGCTGGTGGAGATCGGCTATGGTCAGGCTGGTAAAGTGACCTGCAACTGGGTTCCGGCGCCTGCCGCGTTCAACTCGACCTCGATGACCTGCGACACGCAGGATATCGAAGGCGCGAAAAAGCTGTTGGATGATGCGGGTATCGTGGATACCGATGGCGACGGCGTTCGCGAAAAAGACGGTGTTCCTTTGAAAATCGTCTACCAGACCTCGACCAACGCTGTCCGTCAGGACTTCCAGGCGCTGATCAAGGAGTGGTGGAGCCAGATCGGTATCGAATCCGAACTGCGCAACATCAACGCGTCGGTCTTCTTCGGTGGTGACCCGGGCTCGCCTGACACCTTCCAGAAGTTCTATGCTGACGTTGAGATGTACGCCAACACCTTCAACGGCACCGACCCGCAGTCCTATCTGGGCAACGGCCTGTGCGATAAGGCACCTCGCCCCGAGACCCAGTGGCAGGGTGAAAACATCAGCCGCTTCTGCAACGAAGAGTTCGACAAGCTGCACGGTCAGCTGGCTGAAACTGCGGGTCTTGAGCAACGTGCCGAGATCGCGAAAAAGCTGAACGACATCATGGTTGAAAACGGTGGCATGATCCCGCTGGTTCACCGTGGTCGTCTGTCGGCGCACGCAAACACCCTGGGTGGCGTTGTCCTGAACGTTTGGGACAGCGAGCTGTGGAACATTGCGGACTGGTACCGCAAGACCGGTTCCTAAGCCCTGACCTTGCAAAACCGCGCCCCGATCGTTATCGGGGCGCGGTCATTTGCATACCACCCCAACAAGAAGACGCATATAAAGGCGCCTCTTAATGCTTAATTTTACAATCAGACGACTGGTGCTGGCGGTTCCAACACTGCTGTTCATCAGCCTCGTCATCTTCCTGCTCCTCGAACTCGCACCCGGCGATCCGATGGCGCAGGTTCCGCTCACCGTTCCCCCCGAAGTCAAAGAAAAGATGCGCGAGGCGCTTGGCCTCGGCCAGCCGATGCATATCCGGTTCTGGAAGTGGATCGTGCAGTTCTTCTGGATCGAACCGCAGGTTCTGATCGACTCGATGTTCGGTACAACCTTTTCCGAAGGCGACCTGCGCGTGATATCCTGGCAGACCCGTTCGCCTGTCATGGACATCGTCGTTCAGCGGATTCCCCAGACCCTGTGGGTTGTCGGCACCGCATACGTGGTCGCTATCCTGATCGCCCTGCCTATCGGGATCTATTCGGCTTATCGTCAGTATTCCTGGTTTGACCAGATGGGTACTTTCGTGTCGATGGTCGGTTTTTCTGTCCCGCCCTTCTTTTCGGGTGTGCTGGTGATCGTGATCTTCTCGGTCCAACTGGGCTGGTTCCCGTCGATCTATGACACCACGCTTGTGGTCAACAGTTGGGACAGCTTCATGCTGCAGCTAAAACAGATGATCATGCCCGTCATGGTTCTGGCCCTGCAAATCACGGCGCAGCTCAGCCGGTTCATGCGCGCCTCGATGCTGGACAATCTCAATCAGGATTACGTCCGAACCGCCCGCGCCAAAGGCCTGAGCGAATACACGGTGGTCATGGTCCATGTGCTGCGGAACTCGATGATCCCCGTGGTGACGGTTATTGCGCTGGGTATCCCGGCTATCTTCGGTGGCGCCATCATCACCGAACAGGTGTTCAAGGTGAATGGTATCGGTCAGTTGCTGATCGGGGCAATTCAGGCAAACGACCTGCCCATGGTGCAAACCCTGACCTTCATCTTTGCCGTGTTGATCGTCCTGTTCAACCTGATCGCGGACGTTCTCTATGGCATTCTGGACCCGAGGATTCGCTATGACTGATCATGATCGTACCGATACGCTGGTCCCGGACGAAGGGCTTGCTCCTGCCTCGACCGCACTGCCGACTGCTGACGTGATGGAAGAGCTTGCCACCCCACCCCGCAGCCAATGGCGCGATGTGTGGGATCAGTTCAAGACACACAAAGGCGCAATGATCGGGGCGATCCTGTTCATCTTCATCGTGGCGGGCGTGTATCTGGGGCCATATCTCTGGAGCATTGATCCGACGCAGATCGATATCCGAGCCCGAAATCAGGGACCCAGCTGGGGGCATCCTTTCGGCACGGACCAACTGGGCCGGGATATTCTGGCCCGCATGATGTCGGGGGGGCAAACTTCGGTATCCGTGGGCATCACAGCGATGTTGCTGGCGCTGTTTCTGGGATCGTTCATCGGCGTTCTGGCGGGGTTCTTCAGACGGCTGGATGGCCCGCTCATGCGCCTGACCGATCTGTTTCTGGCCCTGCCCCTGCTGCCTTTGCTGCTGGTCATGATGCTGCTCTTCCGCGAACCCCTGTCGGCCGCGTTCGGGCTGGAGCGGGGGATCTTCATCCTGATCGTCTGTGCCATCGGCATCACTTCGTGGATGCCTACAGCACGGATCGTACGCGGTGACGTTTTGGCCATCAAAGAGCGCGAATTTGTTCTGGCTGCCCGGTCCATCGGTACCAGCAATTCGCAGATCATCGCGCGGCATATCCTGCCGAACGTGTTGTCTCCGATCATGGTATCGGCGACGCTGGGGATTGCCACGGCCATCATCACCGAAAGCGCGTTGTCGTTCCTGGGCTTGGGCTTCCCACCTGACTTCCCGACATGGGGCCGCCTGCTGTTTGACGGTGTCGATTATCTGCAGCAATACCCCGAGCGCGTGTTCTGGCCCGGTCTGGCGATCTCGCTTACCGTTCTCAGCGTCAACTATCTGGGTGACGGTCTGCGCGACGCGCTGGATCCGCGCATCCGCGGTCGTTGAACTAAACCTAGCCGGCGCGCTTCAGTGCGCCGGCCAACAGAACGATCAGAACGGCCAATGGCAGCAGTACGGCAAAAGCCAAACGCAGGCCGAACAATTCCGCCAGAAGACCGATCAACGGCGGCCCGATCAACAGCCCCCCATACCCCAAAGTCGCAACGCTTGCGATGGCTTGCCCCGGCGGCACATTCGGATCGCTGGCCGCCCGGCTGAATGCCAGCGGCATGATCACGGCATAGCCTATTCCCATCAAGGCAAACCCGGCCAACGCAGTCAAAGGCGTCGCCGCAGAAACCACCGAGAAAACCCCGAACGCGGCGCAAATACCGCCGAAACGGGCCGTAACGACCGGGCCGAACCGCGTGATAACAACGGCACCTGCAAGTCGAAACGCCACCATGGTCACTGAAAACACCGCATAGCCCAAGGCGGCGACACTTTCAGATGCCGCCGTGATGTCACGCAGATAAATCGCGCTCCAATCCGCGACGGCCCCTTCCCCCAAGGCACCGCACAGGGCCGCAAAGCCGACCAGTATCAACGTGCCGGACGGCAACGCAAAGACCGAGCTTTGGGGGCCATCGGATCGTCTCGACGTCCAGCTTACCGTTGATGAGGCAAGTGCCAGACCAACAACCACACCACCAGCAAAGAGGAAATGCTCAAGAACTGTTAGCCCCATCTGAACCGCAACATATCCGCTGAGTGCGCCAAGACCGGCCCCAAGGCTCCACATTGCGTGGAAAGAGGACATTACAGGTTTGTCGTACGCCTGCTCAACCTCAGCGGCCCACGCATTCATCGCAACATCCATGGACCCGTGGAAGGCGCCAAAGATAAACAGGAACACCGCCAGCCCCCAGAACCCATCAGCCAGGGCAAGCAAGATCAGCGACACTGTGTACAGAACCGCAATGATCCGGGTGATTGCGACAGCGCCGAAACGATCCGTCAGTCGCCCGGTTATCGGAAACGAGCAGACGGCCCCCGCCGCCATGAACAACAGACCGTATCCCAGTGCCTCATGAGACAGTTCCAACCTGTCTCGCACGGCGGGAATGCGTGACGCCCAGATCCCGAACAGGGCACCATTCAGAATGAACATGGCGGCGACAGCACGCCATGCGGCAACTACGCTTATCATATGACTCCCTCGCTCTGCGTTCCAAGTGCCCGCTTTCTACAGGCCAGATGAAACTTGGCAATTGCGGCTTAACCGAGCCGTTTGCGAATACGTCGGACCGCGTACCACACCCCGGCGACAACAGGGATCGTAACCGCCGCTGTCAGCATGCCTTTGCTGATGCCAGAGGCCGTCAACGGATACAAAAGGTAGCTGACCAGCGAAACCGCATAATAGCTGATGGCAACGACAGAAAGCCCCTCTACCGTGTGCTGCAAACGAAGTGCCAGATCGGCGCGACGGTCCATGCTTTCCAGCAACGCCTGGTTTTGCGCGCTGCGTTCAACATCCACCCTAGTCCGCAGCAGTTCACCAGCACGGATGGCCCGGTCCGACAAGGCCTGAAGGCGGCGTTCCGTAGATTTCACGGTGCGAATTGCGGGGTCATAGCGACGCATCATGAAATCGGCAAAATTCTGACCACCCTCGAAACGCTGTTCTCGCAACACTTCGATCCGCTGGTTGACGATAGCCTCATAAGCGCCCGTGGCGCCGAACCGGAAGGAGCACCGGGCCGACAAAGTTTCGAGTTCAATCGACGTTGACAGCAAATCCTGCAAAAGCACGTCAGGCTGAGCCGAGTTGTCGGTCATCTGCCCCATCAACCGGGTGAGTTGCCCGTCCAGTTCCCCGATACGCGGCATCAGCTGCTTGACGCGCGCAAAACCCAGCATCGACATCGCCTTATACGTTTCGATTTCGCATAGTCGCTGAATAATTCGCCCCGTCCGGCGCCGTCCGGTGCCCTCGGCCACGAATAAAGCAAAACGCATATGTCCTGCCGGATCGATACGAAAGTCACTGGCGCAAATGGCGGCATCGTCCAATACTCTGGCCACGGCCAGGCTTTCCGGCTCGAACCAATCCAGCAGTTTTGACTTCACCACATCGTCACTTTCGCGTTTAACGACGCGCACCATCGCCGACGTTACCCTTTGCCCCGGGCTGGCCATCAGCCAATCAGGCGGAAAGACTTCAAAGTCGGCCGGGTTGAAGGCGCGATCACTCACGTTCTGAGCGATCGCGGTGTAGGTCACGAATTCGGTATGCTGCTCCCACTTCAACCAGTGGCGACCAATCTGACCCGCGTAATGTGTTGCATCAGGTTGAGGATGCTGCGCGCCGTGGCGGTCCAGCAGGTCGATCAAGTGAGCCAAATCCTCACAACGATCACGAGCGACCGCAGCCTCTGGTTTCTTGATCGCCAGAAAGACCACCGTACAGGGCATTGACGCGACCGGGAACGGTCGAGCATGCAGTTCATTGGCCAGCGCATAGCGAAGGGGATGGTCATCTATCGGTGTCATTCAGGGCTCCGCCTCGTCTCGCGCACTATACGACACACAAAAGATACATCAATTCTCTTTTTATTTCATATACTTACAAGGATACAATGGTATACAACACTGCTATCTCATTGATTTGGCTGCCACAGCTCGATGGGGTTGCCTTCGGGATCATGGATGCGGGCGAATTTTCCAACCTCGCTGTCCCAGTCCGGATCGGCTTCCACTGTAATTCCAGCTTGCTCAAGCTGCGCCGTCATCGCGGCCAGATCATCAACACGGAAATTGATCATCCACTGCTGATCGGCCCGACCGAAGTACTCGGTGTCCTCGGCGAATGGCGCAAAGACCGTATAGCCTTCACGCTGCTTCCAGGGCACGGGGTCATAGTAATCGACACCCAGGTGCTTCTCATACCAGGCGCTCAACGCCTTTGGGTCGCGGGCGCGAAAGAACACACCGCCAATGCCGTTCACCTTCTCCATCTTCGACCTCCCGCAATCCTCGGCTCCACCCCAGACTACCACACTCCGCCTGCTTCATCTGGCTGGAAATATCCTGGGAGTTTTGGGGGCAACGCCCCCATGCACACTCAAGAAGAAAAGGGCGCCCTAAGGCGCCCTTTGCACTCTGATCAAACCTGAAGATCAGTCGATCATGGGCAGCAGCTTGTCCAAGCTGGCTTTTGCGTCGCCATAGAACATGCGGGTGTTCTCCTTGAAGAACAGCGGGTTTTCGATACCCGAGTACCCGGTGCCCTGACCGCGCTTTGACACGAACACTTGCTTGGCCTTCCAACACTCCAGAACCGGCATCCCGGCGATGGGGCTGTTGGGGTCTTCCTGCGCCGCAGGGTTCACGATGTCGTTTGAGCCGATGACGATGGCCACATCGGTGTCCGGAAAGTCATCGTTGATCTCATCCATTTCCAGAACGATGTCATACGGCACCTTCGCTTCGGCCAGCAATACGTTCATGTGGCCCGGCAAACGGCCCGCAACAGGGTGGATCGCAAAGCGTACGTTCTTGCCTTGCGCCCGCAGCTTGCGCACCAGTTCGGAAACCGACTGCTGCGCCTGTGCCACGGCCATACCGTAACCGGGGATGATCACCACGCTGTCGGCATCGTTCAAGGCCGCAGCCACACCGTCGGCTTCGATTGCGATCTGCTCGCCCTCAACAGCCATCTGCTCACCTTGCGGACCGCCAAAGCCGCCCAGGATCACGCTGACAAAATGACGGTTCATCGCTTTACACATGATGTAGGACAGGATCGCACCTGACGAGCCCACGAGCGCACCAACCACGATCAGCAGGTCGTTGCCCAGCGAGAAGCCAATCGCCGCAGCCGCCCAGCCGGAATAGCTGTTCAGCATCGACACAACCACCGGCATGTCAGCACCACCGATGCCCATGATCAGGTGATAACCGATGAACAACGCGGCCAGCGTCATCAGGAACAGCGGGAACAGGCCCCCTGTCGATGTGTACCAGATCAGGCAGATCAGCGAGAGACCTGCCGCCGTCGCATTCAGCGCATGGCCTCCGGGCAGCTTGGTCGCTGCCGAGGTCACTTTACCTGCGAGCTTGCCATAGGCGACGACCGAACCGGTAAAGGTGATCGCACCGATAAAGATGCCCAGGAACAGTTCCACATGCAGGATTGCCAGCTCAGCCGGGGTTTTCTTGGCGATCAGTTTGGCAAAAGCGCCCAGATCGGACAGGTCCGCCTGGCTTGCACTGTCAGCGATCGCCATGACCTGCGCCACGTTGCCAATCTCGAAATGGGCGTTGAAGCCAACGAACACGGCCGCAAGACCGACCAGCGAGTGCATCGCAGCCACCAGTTGCGGCATCTCGGTCATCTGGACGCGCTGCGCCACATATTGACCGATCAGGCCACCGCCGATGATCAGCAGGATGGACAGCAGCCACAGACCCGAACCCGGACCCACCAGGGTAGCAAACACCGCCAGCGCCATACCGACGATACCGTACCAAACCGCGCGCTTGGCGCTTTCCTGGTTCGAAAGGCCGCCGAGCGACAGGATGAAAAGGACAGCCGCAACAACATAAGCGGCAGAAGTGAAGCCAATCATATGCCCGACCTCCTTAAGATTTCTGGAACATGGCGAGCATGCGCCGGGTGACAAGGAAGCCGCCGAAGATGTTGATCCCGGCCATGAAGACAGACAGCGCCGCCAGCAGGATAACCAGGAACGACCCCGATCCGATCTGCATGAGCGCCCCAACGATAATGATCGACGAGATCGCGTTGGTGATCGCCATCAGCGGTGTGTGCAGGCTGTGCGCAACGCCCCAGATCACCTGGAAGCCTACAAAGATGGCCAGCACAAAGACGATGAAGTGCTGCATGAAGCTGGCCGGAGCGATCAGTCCCACCAACAGCATCAGCGCGCCACCAACACCCAGCAGGGTGAACTGCTGTTTGGTCTGCGCCTTGAACGCGGCAACCTCTTGCGCGCGTTTTTCTTCCGGGGTCAGTTCCTTGACCTCGACCTTCGGCTGAGCCGCGATCGCCTGCACCTTGGGTGGTGGTGGCGGGAAAGTGATCTCACCTTCATGCGTCACGGTCGAGCCGCGGATCACGTCATCTTCCATGTCGTGATTGATCTGACCGTCCTTTTCAGGCGTCAGGTCGGTCATCATGTGACGAATATTGGTGGCGTAAAGTGACGAGGATTGCGCCGCCATCCGGCTGGGGAAATCGGTATAGCCGATGATGGTCACGCCATTGGGGGTTACGACCTTTTCGTCAGGCACCGTGCCTTCGACGTTTCCGCCACGCTCAGCCGCAAGATCAACAATGACCGAGCCCGGCTTCATTGCCTTGACCATATCTTCCAGCCACAGCTTTGGTGCCGGGCGGTTGGGGATCAGGGCCGTCGTGATGACAATGTCTATTTCCGGGGCCAGTTCGCGGAACTTGGCCAGCTGCGCATTGCGGAACTCTTCTGACTGAACCGAAGCATAGCCACCCGTGGCTGCACCGTCTTGCTGTTCCTCTTCGAAGTCCAGATAGACGAACTCGGCCCCCATCGATTCGACCTGTTCGGCCACTTCCGGGCGCACGTCAAAGGCATAGGTGATCGCACCCAACGAGGTCGACGTCCCGATCGCGGCCAGACCGGCCACACCGGCACCAACGATTAGCACTTTGGCAGGCGGCACCTTGCCGGCCGCCGTCACCTGACCGGTGAAGAAACGGCCAAAGTTGTTGCCCGCCTCGATCACCGCGCGGTAGCCCGCGATATTGGCCATCGACGACAGCGCATCCATTTTCTGCGCCCGCGAAATTCGCGGCACCATCTCCATCGCGATCACGTTCGCGCCCTTGGACTTGGCCAGTTCCATCCCCTCTTCGTTGCCCGCGGGATTGAAGAAGGAAATCAGCGTCTTGCCCTTGGTCAGACGTTTCAGCTCGGTCTCGGTCGGGATCCGAACCTTGGCGATGATATCCGCGGTTTTCCACAGCGACGCTGCTGTCTTGACCACCTCTACGCCCGCAGCCTCATACGCCGCGTCCGAAAAACCGGCGGCAACACCCGCTCCTTTTTCGATCAGGCACTCATAGCCCAGTTTTTGCAGTTGCACGGCCGAGTCCGGTGTCATCGCGACCCGGTTCTCGCCGTCCAGTATTTCCTTTGGCGTGCCTATCTTCACTGGCAGTCCCCCTAATTCTTACTCTGTCTGAGCGGGTGATCGGTATTCTTTGTTAAGCAAAGATGTATCCTGCGCAACATTATTTCGCAAGCGCAGCATTTCTGACGTGATGTCATTGCAGAATTCACCCTAGATCCAGCGCCGTGTCTTGCGTTCATAACGCGCGAAGTCGGCGCGAAAGGTTCGACGCAGGCGATCTTCTTCCGGCAGGATGAACCGACGCTCCAACTCCCAGACGAAGACTGGTACAAGAACCAGGGACAATACGGCGTCAAAACGAAGAATAAGACCTGCAAGGATCAGAACATCGCCTGCATAGATCGGATTCCGACTGCGCTTGTAGATACCTGATTGCACCATAGACGACGGTGTTTCATGCGGAACGACAGTTGTCTTGTGGCGGCGGAATTCGACCACTGCCAAGACAGCTATCAGGAGGCCACCTCCGATCAGCACCCCGCTCAGAAGGTCCGTCAAACCGCCCTCAAGCGACAGGCCGAGTTTCAGATACTTGGCCTGCAACCAAGCAAGCCCAGCAAAAGCAATCAGCCAAACCGGCGGCACATCTATCCAGCGCATGCAGAGCCCTCATTGAGTGACGACAAGATCGAGCACATGTCGCATCTGAGCGATGTCCTACCGCTTTTGGGTCAAAATGGCAAAAGACCAGTATGTCGCATCGCATGGACTCACATTTGAGGATCGACTACCTCAAAAGCAATCACCGACGTTCACACAAGTTAGCGAGCCCTCATGACTGATTTTGCAGCAACCAAAGCCATGTTCGACCTGCCCGAGGGTGTCATCTATCTGGATGGCAACTCTCTGGGCCCTCTGCCGAAATCGGCAGGCGCGCGAGTACAAAGGATGCTGACCGAAGAATGGGGCCAAATGCTGATCACCGGATGGAACAAGGCAGGTTGGATGGGCTTGCCCACCGGGCTTGGCGACCGGATTGGTCGTCTGATCGGAGCAGAGCCCGGCAGCGTGGTGACCGGGGACACTTTGTCGATCAAGGTCTATCAGGCCCTGGCCTCGGCCCTTGAACTGAATCCGGATCGCAAAGTGGTTCTGTCGGATAACGGGAACTTTCCGTCGGACCTGTACATGGCGGATGGCCTGTTGCGGTCACTCGGCGACGACTACGAATTGCGGATTGTCGATCCCGAATCCGTATCCGACGCGATCACCGAAGAGGTCGCCGTTCTTATGTTGACCGAGGTGGATTACCGCTCGGGCCGCATGCACGACATGAAGGCGCTGACCGAACTGGCACATGCCAACGGTGTAGTGACGGTCTGGGATCTGGCCCATTCCGCAGGGGCCATTCCCGTGGACCTTTCAGGGTGCAACGCTGACTTCGCGGTCGGGTGTACTTACAAGTACCTGAACGGAGGCCCCGGCGCACCGGCCTTCATTTATGTGGCACCGCGGTTGTCAGAAAAAACACGCCCTGCCCTGTCCGGCTGGCTGGGGCACGAAGCGCCCTTTGCCTTCGATCTCGATTACCGCCCCGGCAACGGCATTGAGCGGATGCGGGTGGGAACGCCACCCATCATCCAGATGACGGCATTGTCGGCCGCCATGGACATCTGGGATATGGCAGACATGACCGACGTTCGCGCCAAATCGGTTGAACTGACCGAGCTTTTCATAGAACGCGTCGAGGCAACCTGCCCGGATCTGCAACTGGCCAGCCCCCGCAATCCAGAGCTGCGTGGCAGCCAGATCTCGTTCCGTTTCAAGGAAGGGTATGCCGCCATGCAGGCCCTGATCGCCCGCGGCGTGATCGGAGATTTTCGTTCACCCGACATAATGCGGTTCGGCTTTACACCTTTGTATATCGACGAAGGCGATGTCGAACGCGCCGTCGAGATTATCGCCGATATCATGCAGAACCGCCTGTGGGACACGCCCGAATACAAGATCCGTCAGCGCGTTACCTGACTTCGAGCCCGGCGCCGAAAAGGGCCGCAACCTGTGCGACCTGCTGTTCATAGACCTCGGCACCGGCGCCAATCAGCTTTAACCCCTTGAGCGTGGCGGTTATCGTCCGTCCGGTCTCCGCCGCATCAGCCAGCAGGCGCACCCGGCCCGATTGTTCCTGACGCGTTAGCCAGTCCGCATAGATACCTGCCAATTTGGCCTCACCCGCTGCGATGATTTCGGAAGACAGGGACTTGGTGTTGTCCAGCATCTCAAGCCCGTGGGGTGAGGCCAGAATTTTTGCCATCCCTTCGGTCTGCGCCTGAACTGCACGGGTCAAAACCTCGGGCACCGACCCCTGCGTCGCCAGCGCTTCGGCCACCGCGACGCTCTTTTCGGCATAGTACAACTCAGTCAGCTTGCTGACGATCGCCTCTTTATTCTTGTAATGCAGATACACCGCCGGCCGAGACATCCCCGCGCCGCGCGCGATGTCGTCCATTGAGGTCTTTCGGTATCCGTAAGTGGAAAAGGCCTGAAACGCCGAATTCAGGATCGCCTGTTGCCGTGAGCCGTCACTGTTATCTTTCATGCCTGAAGATCTGACATTTTTTGCTCAATTTGTCAATTGACACCCTGACACTTTTATACAATTATGTCATGACCCAGCCACAGCAACACGAGGTGCGCCATGGTGACGACCCTGAAGATCAACGGAAAGCAACATCAGGTGGACCTGCCTGATGACGTCCCCCTTCTTTGGGTTCTGCGGGATGAGGTCGGCCTGACCGGCACCAAGTTCGGCTGCGGCGTGGCCGCATGCGGGGCTTGCACCGTGCACATCGATGGCGAGGCCGTGCGCTCGTGCCAGGTGGCGCTGTCGGATGTCTGGGGTGACGTGACCACGATCGAAGGGCTCGGCTCACCGGACGCGCTGGCCACGATCCAACAGGCCTGGATCGAACATCAGGTCGCGCAGTGCGGATACTGCCAGTCGGGCCAGATCATGCAGGCCGCTACATTGCTGGCGGAAAACCCGGACCCCTCTGACGCAGACATCGACGAAGCGATGCAGGGCAACCTGTGCCGCTGCGGCACCTATCCCCTTATCCGCGCAGCGATCCATGACGCGGCATCCAAGCTGAAGGAGGCGTAAGCAATGGCCTCCGTTGGAAAAATCCTCCGCCGTACGTTCCTGATCGGCTCTGCCGCGATAGCTGGCGGCGTGGCCTTTGGCACCTATTACGTTACACGCCCCGCGGCCAACCCCTTGAAACCCGGCGAAGGCGAGGCGGCACTGAACCCGTTTGTGTTGATTGACCAGAACGGTGTCACCTTGTTCGCGCCCCGCGCGGAAATGGGTCAGGGCGTCCGAACCACATGGGCCGCGCTGATCGCCGAAGAACTGGATGTCGATCTGGATCAGATCACCGTTCTTCACGGGCCCGCTGCGGCGGCCTATTACAACTCGGCCCTTGTGGGCGAAGGGTTGCCAAACAAAGGGTACGATATCTCGAATTTCCAGCACAATCTGGGCGAGGCACTGGGCGTTCTGGGCAAAACGCTCAGCCTGCAAGTCACGGGTGGCTCGACCTCGATGAAAGATGGGTTTGACCGGATGCGGCAAGCCGGTGCTTCGGCTCGTGAAACACTGAAACGTGCTGCCGCAGACCGGTTGGGTGTCGACCCCTCGGATCTGAAAACGGCGTCAGGCCATGTCATTGCCCCCAACGGCGACAAGACTGCCTATTCAATGCTTGCCGAGGATGCCGCCGGGCTGGAGCCCGTTGAGGTGCCGTTGCGAGACCCGTCTGAATGGCGTTATCTGGGCCAAAGCCAACCGCGTCTCGACATGGTGGGCAAGGCGACGGGCACCGCTGAATTCGGCGTCGATGTTCGCCTGCCCGGCATGAAATTCGCCAGCGTCCGAATGAATCCCAAACTGGGCGGTGCAATGAATGGTTTTGACGACAGCGCCGCAAGATCCATGCCCGGGGTTGAGAAGGTTGTCGATCTGGGCACAGGCGTGGCCGTGATCGCAAGCAACACATGGTTGGCCAATCAGGCGGTTGAGGCCATTGACGTTGATTGGGGCGACGCGCCCTATCCGCCGGAAACCGAGGGCATCTTTGCCAGGATCGCCGAGGCGTTTGACGACGCACCGAACTCGACCATGCGCGACGACGGCGATGTCAGCGCAAGCCCGGAAAACGCGACGGAAATCACCGCCGAATATCGCGTGCCCTATCTGGCCCATGCAACGATGGAGCCGATGAACGCCACCGCGCTGTTTACCGGCGACGCTTTGGAACTGTGGTGCGGAAACCAGGCCCCGACCCTGATCCAGTTCCGCGTTGCCAACACCGCCGGTCTGGATACCGAAGCCGTCCAAATCCACACCACCTATCTGGGTGGCGGGTTCGGTCGCCGCGGAGAATTGGATTTCGGCGAAATCGCCACCAAGGTTGCCATGGCCATGCCCGGCACGCCGGTTCAGACAACCTGGAGCCGCGAAGAAGACATGCGTCACGACTATTTCCGCCCCGGCGCCATCGCCCGGATGCGCGGCGCGGTTCAGGACGGCACGGCCGTTCTCATAGACGGGAAGGTCGCTGCGCAATCTCCGACCCAACAGGCGGTCGAGCGCTACACCGGGTTCCCCGGCGGCGGCCCCGACAAAGTGCTGGTCGAAGGTTTCTTCAACCAGCCCTACGCAGTACCGAATTACCGCATGAGCGGTCACATTGCTGATCTGGCTGTCCCCGTGGGCTTCTGGCGCTCGGTCGGCAACAGCCACAACGGCTTTTTTCATGAGACATTCATGGATGAGATGGCTCACGCCGCAGGCCGCGATCCGCTGGAGTTCCGGCTGGATCTGATGAAGAACGAACACGCGCCGTCGGCGGGATGTTTGGAAGCCGTGAAGGAGATGTCAGGCTGGGCCGGCCAGACGACCGAAGGCGTCGGCCGGGGCGTGGCCTTCACATACAGCTTCGGCACCCCGGTGGCTCAGGTCATCGAAGTGGTCGACGAAGACGGCACCATCCGCATCAGCAAGGCCTGGATTGCCTGCGACATGGGGCTGGCGCTGGACCCGGAAAACGTCAAGGCGCAGATGTTCGGCGGTATGATGTACGGCCTGTCTGCCGCATGTTTCGGCGAGATCACCTTTGCGGAAGGCGAAGTCGAGCAATTCAACTTCCCCGACTATGACGCGATGCGAATACACACTGCCCCGCAGGTCGAGGTGCGCGTACTGGAAACCAATCGGCATATGGGCGGCGCGGGCGAACCCGGAACACCGCCTTCGATGCCGGCGCTCGGCAATGCGCTTTTCGACCTGACGGGCAAGCGCGCACGCTCGCTTCCGCTGATCAATCAGTTCAACCTGCTGGTCTGATCGTTTTGGCGCCGCCTCTTGACTTGAGGCGGCGCCCCCCTTTTTCGCCCCTTGAGGTTCAGAAGCTGACAGAAAGAAAAACGGACGCTTCGGTCGTATCCAAATCATCTTCGAACAAACTCAGATATCCCAGTGTCGCCTCGACATAAACGGCCTCACTCGCGCGCCCGCGCACCCCTAAGCGCGTGGCCCAAGTCAAGTCGGTCTGGGATCCAGCGCCTAATCCAACATTGTCCCGGTCGAACCAGTATGTCGCGCTCAGCGTCGCAAAAGGAGACACGATCGATCGCGAAGTGACAAATGGCCTGCTGATTTCCAACTCAGGGGTTAAGGCGCTGTAAGTCGCTGAAGCAACTTCGCCAATTATGTTGACCGGAACACCTGCCACAGTGCCGCTCAGATCATAGTCTTCTGCGCTGTAGTTATAATAGTCAAAGGCAATCGACGGACGTAACAGGAAATTCCCGGCCTCGTACTGACCGATCGCCTCCAGATTGGCTCGCCACCGGGTCCGGTCGAAATCGCCACTTAAGCCCAGCACGTTTACATCCGTCGAAAACTCGCCGACGGTCGCCAGTCCATTCAGCACCCACCTCTCGGACATGCGCCAGGCAAAATAGGGGCCCGCAGCAAGCCCTTTAGTGTCTTGTCTGAATTGACCCTGAAACCCTTCGACATCAAGGTTTTCATATTCAACCTGAAATCCAACGACCAAGTCCGGCCTGACAAGCCTGTCAAACCCTGCCGCAAAATAGTTGTCATTTATGTCGACTTCTCCGACCCCGCGCGTGTCTTCGATTTCGGTATAGGTGAAATCTGTCCATACATTCCATGTGGACGGCAGCGCGAGATCTCGGCCTTCGGTCAAAGGAGGGCCCACAATAGGAGCAGTAACAGAGGGATCACATAAAGCCGCGTCAAGTTTACCCGTCGCTGCGTCAACACACTCAACACCGACAGCGTATACCCCGTCAGCAGCACTTTGTGGTCGAGTACGAGGTACAGCGGCCGCAGTTCCACCTCCAGCAAAACCACCACCAGAGCCACCGGAACCGCCACCGGAGCCACCGGAACCGCCACCGCCGCCAAAGCCGCCGCCGGAGCCACCGGAACCGCCACCGCCGCCAAAGCCGCCGCCAGAGCCACCTGAACCGCCACCGCCGCCAAAGCCGCCGCCGGAGCCACCTGAGCCGCCTCCACCGCCAAAGCCGCCGCCAGAGCCACCTGAACCGCCTCCACCGCCAAAGCCGCCGCC
>NZ_JBXWMI010000018.1:0-84903 GCF_059609765.1 Ruegeria sp. YTSC106 | reverse complement strand
GGATACATATCAGCGACTACCGCTAGCCACGCCGATATCTCACTTGCGAACAGCAGCCGGTACATACATTTGGGCTCGAAGCGGACTATCTAATCACGAACAAAAAAAGACCGCCCCAAGCGGGACGGCCTTTCTTTCACTGTCTCTTTTCAGAGGGTTCAGGCGGCCAGAGCGGCCTGAGCTTTGGCGACGATCGTGCCGAACGCTTCCGGTTCGTGCACGGCCAGGTCGGCCAGAACTTTACGATCCACTTCGATACCGGCCAGGGTCAGGCCGTTAATGAAGCGGGAATATGTCAGTGCTTCGTCATGCGAACGCACAGCAGCGTTGATACGCTGGATCCACAGGGCGCGGAAGTTGCGCTTGCGGTTCTTACGGTCGCGGGTTGCATACTGGTTGGCCTTGTCGACGGCCTGACGGGCAACCTTGAAGGTGCTCTTGCGGCGGCCATAGTAACCTTTGGCGGCCTTGATAACCTTCTTGTGACGGGCGTGAGTTACGGTTCCACCTTTAACGCGGGACATGTCTTAATCTCCTCTTAGCGGTCGTAGGGCATGTAGCCCTTGACGATCTTGGCGTCGGGGGCGGACAGGGTGGTGTTGCCACGGGCATCGCGGATGAATTTCTTGGTCCGCTTGATCATGCCGTGCCGTTTGCCGGCCTGGCCAGCAAGGACCTTACCGGTCGCAGTCACCTTAAAGCGCTTTTTGGCGCTCGACTTTGTCTTCATCTTAGGCATTTCCGTCTCCTTTTCCGGGTTCGGTTTCAGACGCGACTCGGCATGCCATCTCGGCCGGTCACGCGATCAGAAGCGCCGTTTACGCAAGTTCGGTCATACTGGCAAGGGGGTTTGGATCAGAATCTGCGCTTTTTGCAGGCTGATCAGGCACTGGGGCGACAATGGCCGCCCCAGTGATTGGGTTTAGTGCTCGAATTTGCGGATTTCACCGGTTTTCAATCGCTCAGAGTAAGAGGCCAGCTCTTGACGCACCACTTTCATCAGGAAGTAGAGCGCAAAGACGTTGACCACCGCCATCGCAAAGATCGCTGCATCCGAGAAGTCGATGACCGGGCCAAGATTGGCCGCCGCCCCGATGACGACGAAGATACAGAAGATGACCTTGAAGATCAGCTCTTTGGTGTGGCCCTCACCGAACAGGTAAGTCCAGGCCTTGAGCCCATAGTAGGACCAACTGATCATGGTCGAGAAGGCAAACAGAATCACCGCAACCGCCAGGATATACGGGAAGAAACTGAATGCGCTGCCGAAAGCGGCTGAAGTCAGACTGACGCCCGAGTTGCCGTCAACAGTGGCAATCGCCGTACCGGCCTCATTCAGCATGTAGTTGCCGGTTTCCGGATCGATGATCAATTGCTGGGTGATGATGATGACCAGAGCGGTCATTGTGCAGATCACCACGGTATCGATAAACGGTTCCAGCAACGACACGAAGCCTTCGGTGATCGGCTCCTTGGTCCGAACAGCCGAGTGTGCAATCGCCGCCGAGCCAACACCCGCTTCGTTCGAAAACGCCGCACGTTTGAAGCCCTGGATCAGCGCGCCAACCATGCCGCCTGCAACACCCAGACCGGTGAAGGCGCCGGCGAAGATCTGGCCAAAGGCCCAGCCGATCATATCCGCATTCATCAGGATGATGACAAGAGCGGTCAGAACGTAGAGAACGCCCATGAACGGTACGACCTTCTCAGTCACCCGCGCGATAGACTTCAGGCCGCCGACGATGACCATGAAAACAACCGCTGCGAAGACCAACCCTGTGATCCAGCCAGGATAATCACCGACGATGCTCGCGATCTGCTGATGCGCCTGATTGGCCTGGAACATGTTGCCCCCGCCCAGCGCGCCAAGGATACAGAAGATCGAGAACAGAACAGCAAGGATTTTGCCACCCGGCAAGCCCAATTCGTTGAACCCCTTGGACATATAGTACATCGGGCCACCCGAAACGGTGCCATCTTCGTACTCGTTGCGGTATTTCACGCCCAGCGTACATTCGGTGAATTTCGACGCCATACCCAGAAGGCCCGCCAGGATCATCCAGAAGGTTGCGCCCGGTCCGCCGATGCCGACGGCAACGGCGACGCCCGCGATATTCCCCAGGCCGACTGTGCCCGAAAGCGCCGTGGCCAGAGCCTGAAAGTGGCTGACCTCGCCCGCATCATTGGGGTCGGAATAGTCACCTTTGACAAGGCTGATCGCGTGACTGAAGAACCGCATCTGCACAAAAGCAAAGTACAGAGTGAAGACCGTCGCAGCGATCACCAGCCACATCACGATCCACGGAAAGCTGGTCCCGGGAAATGGCGCGAAGATGAAGCCAACGAATGGACCGGTCAGGTCAGCGAAAGCCTGGTTGATTTTTTCATCAAGCCCCGGAGCGTCTTGCGCAAAGGCAGGGCTAGCGACAATAGCGGCGGCCGTTGAGGCGCCGAGTTGTTTTAGCATTCTCATTTTGTCCCTCCCTTCAGTTCACAACCGTGACCGGAACATCGGCATGCATCACAAGGTTTTGCGTCGAGCTGCCGAAGATACGTTTCTTGATCCCGTCCGCCGAAGACCGGCCAACAACGATCTGCGAGCCGCCCATTTCCATTGTAATGGTGTTCAAGGTCTCCGCCACATCGCCATGACGAACAACACCCTGCGCTTCAAAACCAGCCTCTCTGAGGGCCTCAACGGCAGGTGTCACGATACGCGACGTAGCCAGATCAACCTCTTCTTCCCTTCGTTTGTGACGCTGTGCGTTTTCTTCCGGTGTCTGAAAGGTGTAAGGGGACCATTCGATCACATAAGCGACCACCAATTCACACGTCCCGATCAGCTTTGCCAAATCCTTTGCAAAGGCAATCACGCGCTCACCGGTCTCTGTCCCGTCGAGTCCTATGACAATCTTTGTTGTCATGTCGTTCCTCCATTTTTTTCATTTGGCCGGGGCCCGTGCCCCCGACAGGGCAGCCGGAACTTGGAACTTTCAATAAGACCGCCCTTTGGTAAGTATCAGGAATTTTCACTAGGAATTGGAGATTTTTTTGGTCTATATTCAGTGGAATTTGTCGTTTTACGCTAAAAATACAGGGAATATTACTGATTAGCAGAGAATTGGATAATATCGACCAACGCATCCTGAACGAGCTTGAGGCCAATGGTCGGCTCTCAATAGTTGAGCTTGCGGCGCGCGTAAACCTTACGAATACGCCCTGCTCTGAACGTGTGAAACGGCTGGAAAAGAACGGCTATATCAAGGGCTACAGCGCCATAGTCGACAAAGAACGGATTGGGCTGGCCCTACTGACCGTCGTGCAGGTGTCGCTGACCGCGACCGCGGAACAATCCCTGGAAAAGTTCAACGAGGCCGTACGCAATGTGCCGGAAATCGAAAGCTGCCTGATGGTGGCAGGGTCGTTTGATTATCTTCTGACTGTCCGCACCCGCGATATTGCGCATTTCCGGATGATACTGGGCGAGAAAATAAACAAGCTGCCCGGAATTCACCAAACCAGCTCCTTCACGGTCATGGAAGCCGTGAAAGAACCTGTTGGCCAACGGGTACCGGAAACCTGAAGCCGGTTTCTGATTATTCGGGATCAGTGCTGTAGATCAGACGCTCGTCACACGGGGCCACACGTAGAATGTTGGTCGTGCCAGGCACGTTGAACGGCACGCCCGCAGTGACGACAATCTGATCGGTCTCGGTTGCAAAGCCCCCTGCCCTGGCTGCGCGAGCCGCGTTTACTACCGCGCTTTTGAACCGTTCGAGCTCGGGCGTCATGACGCAGTTGCAACCCCAGGTCAGGCAAAGTCTGCGCGCCGTTCCCATCAGCGACGTCATTGCGATAATCGGAACACCGGGACGTTCGCGCGCGGTCAATGCGGCTGTCGTGCCACTTTGCGTAAAACAGCAGATCGCCTTGATTTCGGTTTTCTCGGCTATTTCGCGCGCCGCGGCAACGATCGCGTCCGCAACGGTGGTTCCCTTGGCGGTACGCGAGGCGGCGATGATCTGCGTATATGTCGGGTCGGCTTCGACTTCGATGGCAACCTTGTTCATCGTCTGCACGGCTTCGATCGGATAGGCACCGGCTGCCGATTCCGCGCTGAGCATGATGGCATCCGTACCTTCGTAGATCGCTGTCGCAACGTCCGACACTTCGGCACGGGTCGGCATCGGGCTTTCGATCATGCTTTCCAGCATCTGTGTTGCAACGATGACGGGTTTGGCCGCCCCACGGCATTTTCGAACCAGGCGTTTCTGGATCGGAGGCACGGCAGATACAGGCAGTTCCACGCCCAGGTCGCCTCGCGCCACCATGATCCCGTCCGACGCATCAAGGATGTCGTCAAACGCCTCAACTGCGGCAGGTTTTTCAATCTTGGACAGGATCGCCGCGCGGCCGTCAGCAAGTGCGCGGGCCTCGAAAACGTCTTTGGCGCGCTGCACGAAGCTCAGCGCCAACCAGTCGACGCCCAGTTGGCAGACAAACTCCAGATCCTCTCGATCTTTCGCCGACAAAGCCGCCAGCGGCAGCACCACATCGGGAACGTTGACGCCCTTGCGATTCGAGATCGTGCCCCCCACCTCAACCGTGCAATTTGCATAATCCTGTCCGCAGTCCTGAACAGTCAGACGGATCTTGCCGTCATTAACGAGCAGGCGCGCGCCCGGTTCCAGCACCGCAAAGATCTCGGGATGCGGCAGGCAGACCCGGTTGATGTCGCCAGCATCAGGGTCGAGGTCGAGACGGAAAGCTGCGCCTTCTTCCAGATCCTCTGCCTCATTGGCAAAAACACCAACGCGCAGCTTGGGCCCCTGAAGGTCGGCCAGAATGGCAATCGGGCTGTCCAGGTCCTTTTCCACCTGTCGAATGATCTTGTGCCGTTCGCGAATCTCATCATGGCTGCCATGGCTCATGTTCAGACGAAAGACATCTGCGCCAGCCTCGTGCAGGGCACGAATCGTGTCATAGTCATTTGACGCTGGCCCCAGCGTCGCCACGATTTTCACATTTCTCAGGCGTCGCATTAGCATAGACCTCCTTACGTCATCTCAGGTTTGCAGATCAGCTTCCGCAAAATGTTACCGCAAACATCATTTCGATGCTTATTGCGCAATTCCCTTTTCAAAGCAACTGCCCTACACCTGCGGCAAACTAGATGACAGGCTCATGACATACACCCCGTTTTTCGTCCACGGTGCGGATCGCCCGTCGCGCTGGCTGATCACATGCGACCACGCAACCAATACTGTTCCCCCAGACGTAAATGGCGGCGACCTCGGTTTGCCGCGCGAGGATATGGAACGCCACATCGCCTATGATGTCGGCGCGTACGAGGTGTCGAAACATTTAGGTGAGATCCTGAACGCGCCGGTGATCGCCGCCAACTTCTCGCGGTTGGTAATCGACCCAAACCGGGGTGAAGACGATCCGACGCTGTTGATGAAACTCTATGATGGCTCAATCATCCCCAGCAATCGCCATGCAGATGATGACGAACGCGAACGTCGCCTGAACATGTGCTACCGCCCCTATCACGAGGCACTGGCGCAAATGGCGGCCCTGCCCCATGCGGTGATCGTTTCGATGCATTCCTTCACCCGCCAACTGCGCGGTCGTGAACCGCGTCCATGGCACATTGGTGTGCTGCACACCTTGGACGAACGGTTCTCGCGCCCTCTGGTCGCAAGACTTCAGGCCGAGGATGATCTGAGTGTTGGCGTCAACGAGCCGTATTCCGGAGTTTTGCCGGGGGATGCGATTGACAAACACTGTACCGCGTTCGGACGCCCAAACGCACTGATCGAGCTGCGCAACGACTTGATCGCGGACCATGCGGGGCAAAGGGAATGGGCCGAACGATTGGCTCCTATGCTGCAAGATGCATTGGAAGCAAGCGACCTTTGACCGCAAGTCTCACACGCGCTTTAACGTTCATCACGCTATTGTGAGAAAACCTCTCGATCCCCATATGAACAGGGAAAGGGGGTCATCGTGACACTAGAGCTTCTGACGACTTTTTTTGGTTGGATGGCCGTGCTCAATATCGCGGTTCTTCTGTTTACCACCCTGATGGTTCTGCTCTTGCAGGATTGGATCGCAGGCATTCACGGCAGGATGTTTCAGATGGAACGCCCCGATGTGAAACGCGCGTATTTCAGGTACCTTGCAAACTACAAGATCCTGACGCTGGTCTTCTGCATCGTACCGTGGCTGGCATTGAAACTGATGTGAAAACGCACTGGTGCAGGTCAGATTGTTGTAACAGGACCGCTGGGTTGTTAGGTCAGATTCAACACAATCGCCATCCGGAGCCACATCATGGACAAGCAAACCGAAATCGAACTTCAGGCTGCCGCGTTTCGCCGGTTGCAAAAGCACCTGATGGAAGACCGCACGGACGTTCAGAACATCGACATGATGAACCTCGCCGGTTTTTGTCGCAACTGCCTGTCGCGCTGGTATCAGGAAGCCGCGAACGAAAAGGGTATCGAGCTGGGCAAGGATGAAGCCCGCGAGATTTTCTACGGCATGACAATGGATGAATGGAAATCCAAGTATCAAACAGAGGCCAACCCCGAGAAGCAGGCCGCCTTCAAGGTTGCGTTCGAAAAAAACGTCGGCAGGAAAGACTGACAGCGCAAAGTTCAAAAAGGCCTGCCAATCCGGCAGGCCATCTGATGTGGATTGCCGCCTCAAGCTGTTATGCCGCGCGCCAAACAAATCAACGGCTGCCCTGAGCCCAGAACAGGTTTTTGGCGTGCATTATCCAACTGAGTCGCAGATTACGTGGTGGCCGCGGCGCTGAGCTGGTCCGCAAGCTGATCGAACACCAACCTGATCCTACGCCTGTGTTAAATTCCAAGTTGGCGTCAAGCTAAACCGGGAACTCAGGGTTAGGACCCATTGATTTCCGTTTGGAGAGATGACTCACGGTTCGAAAAACGAGCGGTGAACTGATCTATTCTGGCGGAGCGCGCGCCCTCCGCCTAGGGGCCGCACAAGACGAGAGGGCAACCGTGATGCCCCGCCGGGCAATGGACGCGACCTTTCTGAAAGCACATCACACTGCGACAAGCTTGGGCGTTAAAAAAAGGCGTGGCCGCCTGAAAGAAAGTCGTCAAATTTATGGGGCGGGTAGTCGCATTTTAGAGTACCTTGGAGCCGTTGGTCAGGGAACCAAAACCGCTGCCCCTTGCAACCGCCCAGCACTCAGATCCGCGAGGGCTATGTTGGCATCCCTTAGTGAATATCTCTGCGTCTGTGTCTGGATGCCTGCGGTTTGGACAATTGCGAAAAACTCTTCACCATCCTTGCGCGTTAGGTTTGCGACAGACAGGATATGTCGTTCCCCCCACAGATCGCTGTATGGAAATGTTGGGATGTCGCTCATGTGAATCCCACCGCAAACCACGCGGCCGCCCTTTCGTACGGCGCGCAGCGCTTTGGGCACAAGGGACCCGACGGGCGCGAAAATGATCGCAGCATCCAGTTCTGCTGGTGGTTGTTCGTCAGACCCACCCGCCCATACTGCTCCCAGATCACGCGCGAATTCCTGTGCCTCGATATCGCCGGGTCGGGTCAGCGCATAGACGTTTCGACCCTGCCAGACGGCCAATTGCGCCAAGATATGCGCGGCGGCTCCAAACCCATAGAACCCAATGTTCCTGGCATCTTCAGCCATTCGCAAACAGCGGAACCCTATAAGCCCGGCACATAACAACGGGGCCAGTGCAACCGGATCGGCGACCTCTGGCAGCGCAAAGAGTAGCGTGCATCCGCGAGGCAGGCTTCGGCAAATCCTCCGTTTCGTGTGTATCCAGTGAATATTGGCGCATCACACAGGTTTTCCTGTGCGCTTCGGCAATAAGGACACTGACCACAGGTGGACGCAAGCCAAGGCACGCCGACGCGCTGCCCGATTTCCAAGCCTGTCACTTCATCGCCCTTACGCAGGATTCGTCCAACAATTTCGTGACCGGGAACCAGTGGAAGTTCAGGATGCTTGAGGTCTCCATCGACGACGTGCAGATCAGTGCGACAAACACCACAGGCCTCAATCTGGATCTGTATATCATGAGCGCCTGGTGCTGGAAGTTCGATGCCTTCCAGTCTCAGCTCGCGGCCGACACCTTTGAAAACCATTGCGAGTGTCATGTTGTAGCACTCCAAAAACAATTACTCGGGATCATCCGCGTTCTTTGCTTCCTTCGTTGCAAGTCACGGGGCGCACGAACCCGGCTTTCGGACGATCCCCAAACGTGGAACAGAGTTTCGACTATCGGCACGATAGCACACGCGCGCCTTAGAAACGCTTGATCCATCGCAAAGCCTCCGATCCAGACACGTACTAGACTGACCGTCGAATTCAATGATCAGGCAAAAGCTATGAAGAAGAGTTCGCCCATCTTTTTTGCTCTGGCAGTCGTCGTGATCGCTGGCGCGGTTTTTTATTCCGTTATTTCCCAAAACGGCAATCAATTGCCGAATGGTTTCGTTCAGGGAAATGGACGAATTGAGGCCGAGCAGGTTGAGATTGCACCGACAATCGCAGGTCGCGTTGCCAAGGTTCTGGCACCTGAGGGCGGCATGGTTGCCGCGGGTGATGTTCTTGCCGAGATGGACATAGATGAATTGTCCGCTGCGCTGGATCGGGCAAAAGCTGAGGTGGCGCTGGAGCGCCAAACAAAAGCTGAAGCCGAGGCTTTGGTTTTGCAACGCCAGAGTGAGCAGCGCAGGGCAGCGCAAGAGCTTGAACGCGCAACGGCGTTGCTGACCGGGAACACTATCTCTGAGACGGTTTTCGAAGAACGCGAAACCATCCATCAAGTTGCTGCTGCTGTGTTGGGTGCCGCCAAGGCCCGTGTTGCAACCGCAGAAAGCCGGATTGCCGCTGCCGAGGCCGAAGTGCGCCGGATTGAGGCGCAGATTGAAGACAGTACCCTGCTGGCACCAATGCCGGGGCGTGTACTTTATCGATTGGCAGAACCCGGCGAGGTCGTCGGATCGGGCGAGCCGATCCTGACCCTTCTCAGTCTTGAGAACGTGTATATGGAAATATTTCTTCCAGCGCGCGAAGCCGGGCTGTTGCCGATTGGCGCCGAGGCTCGCATCGTGCTTGACGCTTTGCCCGAATACGCCACGCCCGCATATGTCAGCTTTGTCTCTCCCGAGGCACAGTTCACACCCAAACAGGTCGAAACCCTGGATGAACGCGAGCAACTGGTCTTTCGCGTCCGCGTCCGTATCCCCCAGGACCTGGTTGAAAGCCGGATTGAACATGTAAAAACTGGCCTGCGTGGGATTGCCGTGATCCGGATCAACCCTGCCAGCGCGTGGCCCGAGGCGCTTGAACAGCGCATCCCGCAAGAGCTGTTCGAATGAATTTGGCGGCCGCCGCGTCAGAATTTCGCATCGCCGGTGTTACGCACAGGTATCGAAAACACGTCGCGCTGAACTCTGTATCCTTGGAACTTCCGACCGGACAGCTTGTCGGTTTCATAGGACCGGATGGGGTGGGCAAGTCCACATTGCTTGGCTTGATCACAGGTGCAAAGAAACTGCAATCCGGGTCAATCAACGTTCTAGGCGGTGCAATAGATGAGCCCGCTCATCGTCGACGTATATGTCCCGCGATCGCATTCATGCCGCAAGGTTTGGGTCGGAACCTCTATTCAGAACTGTCGGTACGCGAAAACTTGGAATTCTTCTCGGGGCTGTTCGGCCAGGGGCACGTTGAACGTGATATACGGATCGCCGCGTTGCTAACGGCGACGGGGCTTGCGCCTTTTGAGGATCGCTTGATGGGCAAACTCTCTGGCGGGATGAAGCAGAAGCTGGGCCTGTGCTGTGCATTGATTCATGACCCTAAGCTCCTGGTTCTGGATGAACCGACAACCGGTGTCGATCCGTTGTCACGTCAACAGTTCTGGACGTTGATCGGAGCGATCCGAGCGGAAAACCCTAAGCTCTCTGTTCTGGTGTCGACAGCCTATATGGAGGAGGCCGAAGGCTTTGATCGGATCGTTGCGATGGACGCAGGTCGCGTCATCTTTCAGGGCAAACCCGCCGAATTGAAGCGCGCCGACAAGGATTTCGAAACCGCATACCGACGCTTGCGGGCCGATGGGGCGTCTGGTTCAGAGTCGGATCAAACAATCGTTCGACAGATCGACACGGATCCGGTGATCACTGCTCGCGGGCTGACACGGCGCTTTGGCGATTTCACCGCAGTGAACAACGTCGACTTCTCAATCAATCGCGGAGAAATTTTCGGGTTTCTGGGATCAAACGGCTGCGGCAAATCCACGACGATGAAGATGCTGACCGGTTTGCTACCGGCCAGCTCAGGTGAGGCATCGCTATTCGGCAAACCCGTTGACGCCCGGGATCGAAAAGTGCGTCGCGATATTGGGTACATGAGCCAGGCTTTCTCATTATACGGCGAATTGTCGGTGCACCAGAACCTGCAGTTGCATGCCCGCATTTTTGCGATCCGTGACCGTGACGCGCGCATTGCGGAATTGACGGAACGCTTCGGACTGGCGGCACATCGTGATACCTTGGCGGCCACTTTGCCCCTTGGGATCAAACAGCGCCTATCTTTGGCAGTTGCAATCATCCATCGCCCGCGTGTGCTGATTTTGGATGAGCCGACCTCCGGGGTGGACCCCGAGGCACGAGATACGTTTTGGGCATTGCTCGTTGAATTGTCGCGAAAAGACGCGGTAACGATCTTTGTCTCCACCCACTTCATGGCAGAGGCAGAACGATGTGACCGGGTTTCGTTCATGCATGCAGGCCAGGTCTTGGCCGAAGGCGCACCAGCCGAACTGATCGCCGCCGAAGGTGCAGACAGCCTTGAGGAGGCATTCATCTCAATTCTAGAGGCGGCGGAAAAACCAGCGCCGGTTGCAGCGCCAAAAGTTGACGTAACGACCAGTTCAAAACATGTGGGCGGAAGTGTCGGGCGTGCGCTGGCTTATACACGACGCGAGGCCGTCGAAGTGGCGCGCGATCCTGTTCGCCTTGCCTTTGCGTTTCTTGGGTCTGCCATTTTGATGTTAGTTTTCTGCTTTGGCATTACGCTAGACATTGAAGAGCTGGATTTTGCAGTTCTGGACCTTTCTCAGGGTCCTGAAAGCCGGGCTTATGCGACTGAGTTCGCGGGGTCGTCCTACTTCAAACCCACGCCCCCCTTGAACAGCGCTTTGGAAGGGCGCAACCGGCTAAAGGCCGGAGACGTTTCACTGGTCATAGAGTTGCCACCGGACTTCGGCCGTAAGCTGCGCACAGGAGAGCCGACACAGGTCCTCGCGACAGTCGATGGTGCCATTCCGTTCAAAGGCGAGACGGTTGAAGGATATGTCGCGGGGCTGCATCAGACCTTTCTGGATGAATACGCCCGTAACACCGGACAACGTGACTTCGAGATTGCCCGGATAGAACCACGATTTCGCTACAATCAGAGTTTTGAGAGCATTGCAGCAATGGCCCCGGCCATGCCGGCGATTCTGCTTATCATGTTGCCGGCCGTCTTGACGGCGGTCAGTGTCGCGCGTGAGCGGGAGCTGGGATCTGTGGTGAACTTCTACGTAACGCCGACAACTCGGCTCGAATTCCTGATCGGCAAGCAAATCCCCTACATTGCAATTGCTTTCGCGAACTTTCTGCTGCTGGCAGCGATGACCATTTTCGTCTTCGGCGTGCCCCTCAAAGGCGATCCCATTCCGCTGGCGGTTGGTGCGTTATTGTATGTCTGGGCAACGACGTCATACGGATTGCTGATTGCCACAATGACATCCAGTCAGGTGGCGGCGACATTTGCGACGGCCATAGCCTCGGTTGTGCCAACCATCCAATTCTCGGGCCTATTGCAACCTGTTTCCACATTGGAAGGGGGAGCTCAGGTTATTGGCTCGCTCTGGCCGTCTTCTTACTTTCTTCATTTGAACGTCGGCGCGTTCACCAAGGGCTTGGGTTGGGAATCTCTTGCGCCGGACATTCTGGCGCTTGCCTGTTTCGGGCCGGTGCTGACACTAATCGCCGCTCTTTGCCTCCGTGCGCAGGAGAAGTGAATGCAACGCCTCTATTGCATATTCTGGCTAGGGCTTAAGGAAGTGATGAGCCTGCGCCGCGATTGGGTGATGATGGCCTTGCTGGTCTGGTCGTTCACGCTGGCTCCGATCATGGAGGCAACAGGCGTTGCAAGCTCGGTGAACAACGCCTCGATCGCATTTGCAGATGAGGATAACTCTCCATTGTCGCGGACACTTGCCACCGCGTTTTTCCCGCCGGAGTTTCAACCGGTCGTGCAAATTGAACCGGGGACCGGCCCAACGCATATGGATGCCGGGCGGTTTATCTTTATTGTCGCCATTCCGCCAGGGTTCGAAAAAGACCTGCGTGCCAGGCGCACGCCAGAGATTCAGGTTCTGATAGACGCCACGGCCATGGAGCAGGCAGGTATCGGCGCCAACTACATCACCAACATTCTGAGCGCCGAGATCCATCGCTTTGCAATCGGTGTAGATCTCATGGATCCACCCTCAATCAATGTCATTCTGAGAAGCGCCTTCAACCAAAACAGAGATACGGTGCGTTTTGCTGGCATCGTTGCGCTGATCGGTCAGATCATGTGGCTCACGACCATCCTGACGGGTGCTGCCATGATCCGGGAAAGAGAGCACGGAACAATTGAGCATCTGCTGGCCATGCCCCTAACCCCGCTTGACATCGCTTTGGCTAAAATCTGGGCCAATGCGGCCGTTGTCCTGATCGCTGCCGGGTTATCGCTGGCCTTCGTCATGCAGGGCTCGCTGGACATTCGAATTGCCGGGTCAAAAACACTATTTCTTTGTGGAACGGCGCTCTTTCTGTTTACAGCCACGGCACTTGGGGTCTTTCTGGCTACGATCGCGCGCTCGATGGCACAGTTTGCGCTTCTGGTCATGCTGATTGTCCTGCCAATGCTTATGCTGTCCGGAGGGGAAACACCTGTCGAAGGGCAGCCAGACTGGCTGCAAACCGGAACGCTGTTTCTGCCGTCGCGCCACTATATGTCAGCCAGCCAAGCAATCGTTTTCAAAGGTGCTGGAATCGAAATGATCTGGCCGGAATTCGTTTGGATGGCTGTGTTGGGTTTGGCACTGTTAATGACAAGCCTGTTTATGTTCCGAAGGTCGGTCACCCAGATGAGCTGATATGAACCGGTCGCGTGCGCCGTTTCCAGGCATATCGGGAACGACAGTGCGCAAATACCTCGCGAATTTGATCTCGGTTAATGTGAATGCGCCTGTAGACATGGTAAAATCGGCTCACCGTCTTCTTTCTAGGGAGAGTCCAAATGCCTACAAAATCAGCCAAACCCGAAATACAGGAAGCCCTTACCGACGCGTTGAAATCCATGCGGGGCGTGATGTCCATGAACCCGGTGGTCGCACCGCAGATCGAACAGTTTTGGAAAGCGCAGGACCATCTGCTGAGCGAGGCGGAGGAATACTCGCGTCTCTGGTTCAAACGCCGCCACGAAGCTACACGTACTGCGCTGCAAACAGCCCGGGAAACCACGACTGGCGACAACCCAGATCCGGCCAAAACGATGCAGGCCGTCGCCGATTGGCAACGTCATTCCATAGAACGAATGGTGGAAGATGCACGTGAGTGGTTCGAAATGGTGTCACGCTGTGCAAAACACGTGAGCGAAACAGAAGCAGACGCCATCGGCGAAAGCATGGAAGCTGCCTCCAAGGCCGCGGGCAAATCCAAAAGCTAGAACCGATTAAACCCGTTTGACGCAGCCTGTCTTCGACAGGCGTGGTCCTATCTGACCATTCACGTATCGCAGGCCAAGCCGGGTGACTATTATTGCGATAGCGCTCTGCCAGTTTTGCATGTTTGTCCACACATGGTTGACCAAGCAAAGCTGGGGCCTAGCGTTCAGGTCTGATGAATGTAAGTGCCCGGCGCTTTGGGCAGTTTTGCGACCCCCTTTCGTTTTCCCCCCATCAGCGGGGGCGCAGTTTCACCAGACGAACGGCCTTTTATCCAATCCGCCATCGCTGGCCACCAGGAACCTTGCCGTATTTCCGTCGCTTCAAGCCATTCATCCGGTGAGGTATACAGCGCATCCGCCGGTCTATGGCCCTGACGATAGTGGCGGTGCTTGTGCCCCGGCTCGCTCAGGATGCCGCCGTTGTGACCGCCATTGGACAACACGAAGGTCAGGTCTCCATCAGTAAAAAGACGTATCTTGTAAACTGAGCGCCACGGAGCAATGTGATCTGATTCCGTTCCGACCACAAACATTGGAACGCGTATGTCCTTAAGCGCGACAACCCGTCCTTCGACGGCGAACCGTCCGGCGCTCAGTCGGTTTTCTAAGAACAGTCCGCGCAGATACTCGGAATGCATCCGTGCGGGCATCCGGGTTGTATCATTGTTCCAGACGGTCAGGTCTGTTGGAAGATCGTCTTCACCCAAAAAATAGCGCCGCACTGCCCGCGCATAGATCAGGTCTTCGGCGCGGATAGTTGTAAAAGTTCGAGACATCTGAGGGCGGTCCAAACAGCCCTGCAACCACATCAGGTCTTCGACAAAAGCGACTTGGCTCTCGTCGATAAACAGCAAAAGCTCACCGGCCTCGGCAAAATCAACCTGCGCTGCCATGAGTGTGACGCTGGCAAGCCGGTCATCGCCATCACGTTGCATCACCGCAGCCGCAATCGCCAGAAGTGTACCGCCAAGGCAATATCCATTGGTGTGTATCTTTTGACCCGGGATGATTGTTTCGATGGCGTCAATCGCTGCCATAACGCCATTCAGGCGATAATCCTCCAAGCTAAGGTTAGCTTGATCAGCCGTGGGATTGACCCAAGACATCATGAACACAGTAAAGCCCTGCTGGACTAGGTACCGCACCATGGAGTTTTCAGCAGAGAGGTCGAGTACATAGTATTTCATGATCCAGGCAGGCACAAAAAGGATAGGTTCGGCCTGCACGCTCTTGGTGCACGGTGTGTATTGAATCAGCTCGAACAGCGTATTGCGATAAACGACCCTGCCGGGAGTTGCGGCAAGGTCTTTGCCAACCTCATAACCCTGAGGGGCAGGTTCGTGTTCTTGCGTTATGGTATGGGCAACATCCTCAATGAAATGCGCGCTGCCCTCTACCAAATTGCGACCACCGGTCTGGAAAGTGCGGTCGATTATTTCCGGGTTTGACCATGGGAAATTCGATGGGGAGATGAGATCCAGGGTCTGGCGGATTTGAAACTGAGCTCGTTCCGCGTCGCGGGGGGCGATGCCCGGCATTTCGTCCGTTGCTGCCTGCCACCAATCCTGTGCGCTTAGAAAGGCTTGCTGCCATAGCGAAAATGGCGCCTTCTGCCAGCCGGGTGCACTGAAGCGGTGGTCTTGTTTGCGTGGCTGAAAAGGCGGAGTAGCTTTTGCTCCAATCGCCATCTCACAGGCATAGACCCAGAGTTTTGCAGTATCGCGTGCCGCGCGCTCTGTCAGTTCAAGCTGGCGCCCGGGGGAACGACCCAGATGCATGGCCCAATCCATCCAAGTGGCCATAATCGAATGCGGCGATACACCGGCGGTGGCACGGGCTAGTGCCGCGCGCGTAGCGCGGTCAAGTTTCTCATAAGGGTGTCGCGGAGTATTCTGCCCAGTGTCTGCCGCAGGAATCTTGTCTTCAGCAGACAGATTGTCAGGAGGTAATTCAGTCATCTGGGTTCTCCGATCTGGGCAAAGTGCTCTAAAGCTGCGATCTTAAACCTTCGCGGCCAACAAGCCCGGAACGACCAGGCAACCGCCCATCTTCATTGGACATACTTGTTGCCGCCGCACGGAGTCTGCGACCCCTTCTGCAGAAGCAGCGAGCGTCCGGCAACCCGTATTGCCAGGCATCTTTCGCTATTTCGGCAGCATAAAGAACTCTTCCAGTACAATTTTGCCATCCTCAACGGAATAAATGGCAATCTCGCTAAGAGTCATGCTTTGTCCCGTGTCTTTCTGCACGACCTCGGCATTGAAACCCACCCCAAAGCGATTGGGAGGATGAACATAGGGGCCGTCTACAGTAAGCTCCTTGATTTCATGTGTTTTCAGCCAGTCTTCTCGCTTCGCCTTGATGGCATCGCGACCCTTTGTAATCCGAAATTGCCTTACCGGAGGCACAACCGCCTCTACGGACTGAGCGTTTTCTGCGTACATTTCGTCAACGCTTATTAAGCCTTTGCGATCACGCATCGCCTGAACAAATGCCCGGCCTATTTCGACTAGCGCTTCCATGCAAGACCTCCTGTTATGTTGATGACTGTACCTCTGCGCACTGCGTTCAACCTTGACGAAGATCAAAATGGAACAGCCCTGAGCATTTGATTGTACGGCCTGCGGGTCTCATTCACGCGATGGAACCGAAAGACACCCTTTGGAACCGGGACGTCACTGCTGTGCTATACAACGCACACAATCCGAATTGCACAAAGGAAGCTGTGAAAATCGCGCACACTTCAATCCCGCGTCGTTGAGTTGAACCACATCAAATACGGCCACGGCAGGACCGCGTATAAAGGAATCGCTCAACCATAAGCCTGTCGTGACGGTGCGACTTGGCCGTCGTCACGAGGGCGCATCAATCCCAAGTTCACTGCTGCAACGACATCTCTGAGACGTGTCTTAAACGGAGTTTGAAATGCCAGAACGCCTTAAAGTTCTGCCTGAAACACCTGGAGCCCTGCCGCACACGCAAGAAAGTGCTGATGTGCTTAAGGACCTGCAAACAGTGGCCACCGGGCTTACTTCAGAACAAGCTAAACTCCGTCTTGAGAAATTCGGACGCAACGAGCCGCCGCCGTCACACAGGCGAAATGTGATCCTGCGGTTCCTGGCTCACTTCCACAATGTTCTGATCTACGTGCTTGTCGGGTCAGCAGCTATAACCTTTTTGCTGGGGCATTTGGTGGACACTGTCGTCATTCTTGCCGTTGTTCTGGCCAATGCCTGCATCGGGTTCGTGCAAGAGGGTCGGGCTGAAAAGGCAATGGATGCGATCCATCAGATGCTTGCCCCAAGGGCTTCAGTCTTACGTGATGGGCGGCGGATCGCAATCGATGGTGCCGACATTGTTCCCGGCGACATCGTTCAGCTCGACGCCGGTGACAAGCCCCCTGCCGATATGCGCCTGATCGAAGCGCATGGCATGAAGGCACAAGAGGCTATTCTGACAGGCGAGTCAGTCGCCGTTGACAAAGAAGACATAGCAACTGACGCAGACGCAGCACTTGGCGACCAGCGCGGCATGGTGTTTGGCGGCACGTTGATCACGGCCGGTCAGGGACGCGGCGTTGTGACAGCAACAGGCACGCGGACCGAGATCGGGCGCATTGGCCGGATGATCTCTGAGGTCGAGACACTCTCGACGCCGCTGGTACGCCAAATGGATACCTTTGCGCGCTGGCTTACACTTTTTATACTGGCCGTGGCCGCGATCCTTCTGGCTTTCGGTTATTTCGTAGCTGAATACAGCTTCATTGATTTGTTCATGGCGGTCATTGGTCTTTCGGTCGCCGCAATTCCCGAGGGGCTTCCTGCGGTCCTGACCATCACTCTGGCGATCGGGGTGCAGTCCATGGCACGCCGCAACGCCATTGTCCGGCGCCTTCCCGCAATCGAAACGATTGGCTCGGTCTCGGTCATCTGTACAGACAAGACCGGCACCCTGACTCGCAACGAAATGGTGGTGACCAATGTTGCTGTGGGAAGCCATTGCTTTGACATCCAAGGCGACGGCTATGATCCCGCCGGTGCTATTGTGTGCGATGGTTCAGAACTGATACAGACTCTGCCGCCAACCCTGCGGGATTTGGCAACCGTCGCGCTCTGCTGCAACAACGCGACACTTGAACAACGATCCGGTGTTTGGGATGTAAACGGCGACCCGATGGAGGGTGCGCTTCTGTCCTTCGCCGCAAAGGTCCTAGGCCCTCTGGACGGGGCGCGGGCATCATGGAACCGTCGCGATGTTCTACCCTTCGATGCGCAACGGCGTTTTATGGCGACGCTGGATCAGAGTGAGGCCGGAGCACGTAAGATTTTTGTCAAAGGCGCGCCCGAGACGCTGCTGTCTCTTTGCGAAACGCAGCTCGACGCCGATGGGAGCGCACTGCCAATTGACCCTGTAGCATGGTCCGCGATCGAAGATCGCTTTGCCTCGGCAGGGTGCCGGGTATTGGCGTTCGCCTCCCGTCCTGCACACGAAGGTGAGACATGTCTAACGTCTCAGGACTTTTCGGGGGATCTGGTCTTCCTTGGGCTTGTTGGTCTGATCGATCCGCCACGCAAAGAAGCGAAACATGCGATTGCTGCCTGTCAGAACGCAGGTATTGCGGTCAAAATGATAACCGGTGATCACGCCGGGACAGCCGCAGCAATCGGCAAGGACATTGGTCTGGTCCACGCCGACAACATTCTGAGCGGTGCACAGATCGACAAATTGGACGATACCGCGTTATCACTCGCGGCTCTGAAGGCGGATATCTTCGCTCGCACAAACCCGGAGCATAAGTTGCGCCTTGTCCATGCGCTGCAGGCGCAAGGCCTGACGGTTGCCATGACCGGCGATGGCGTCAACGACGCCCCGGCCCTGAAACGCGCGGATGTAGGCATCGCCATGGGCCAAAAGGGGTCAGCGGCCGCCAAAGAAGCTGCCGACATCGTCCTCGCCGATGACAACTTTGCCACCATCGCTGCGGCGGTGTGTGAAGGGCGTACGGTGTTTGACAATATCAAAAAAGTCATCAGCTGGCTTCTGCCCACAAGCGGGGGTGAAGCCCTGGTCGTCATCGTCGCCCTGTTGTTGGGATTAACGCTGCCGGTTTCTCCGATTCAGATCCTCTGGATCAATCTCATCACAGCCATCGCGCTTGGCATCGCGCTTGCCTTTGAGCCGACCGAAGAGAACACGATGTTTCGACCGCCCCGTCCGCGCGACGCGCCGATCCTGGGGGGTGAACTGGTATGGCACATTGCGCTTGTCTCTGGTCTGTTTCTGGCCGGGGTCTTCAGCATTTTCACCTATGCTGAACGGCAAGGTTACTCTGTAGAACTGTCGCAGACGCTAGCGCTGAACACTTTGGTGGTGATGGAGATTTTCCATCTGTTCTTTGTACGCAATATCTATGGCACGTCGTTGACCTGGAAGGCGATCCAGGGAACGCCAACCGTTTGGGCCTGTGTGGGTGCCGTCTCAGCGGCGCAACTCGCCGCCACTTACGTTCCGGGTTTTCAAAATGTCCTGGGAACCGCTGCTGTGGGATTAAAGGACGGCCTCCTTATTGTCGGCCTGGGTATTGCGCTGTTTGTTCTGCTTGAGCTGGAAAAACAAATCGCTCTCACCCTGGGGGCGCGACCCAAAACCACAATCAATCGGCATCGGCGCTAGTGCGCAGAAAGCGTTATCTGTTCAAGAATGCCGTCACGACTGCTTCCAGTGCGGCCCAATCCGTAAACTCCTGTATGCCATCTCGCAGATCGACGCGCCGACCCCTTAAAACAACATGACGGACAACTTCTTTCTCATAATAGTCATAACTTTCGGGACGCACTGCACCCGCGACCAGAGCGCTTTCGTCCGGTTCAAAACCGGTTCGCAAAATCATTTCAGCCAGATAGTCCTCTGCCTCCTCCCGACCTTTGGCGAAAGCCGCTTTAAGACTTACCGATAGCATCAGCGAGCTGCCGGCTAGCAAGGCGTCACGATTTGTTTTTATAAATGTCTCAAATGGCTTGGGATGCCGTCGCTCGTGGACCGAGGCCGCAAGGATGAATTTGTCCACACCTTCAAAGAAGAGTTCATCTATCTCCCGACCAGTATCGATCAGAGTGGCTTCGAACCCGTTCTTTGTCGCAACACCCTTGATGAAGTCCGCGATTTTCGCAGTCTGACCTTCTATGCTGCCGTAGGCAATAGTTACGATCATACCGACCTCCTCCAAACGGTCTGAAACGCGCGCCCATAATAGCAGTTCTTCTCGCGGTTAACGCTGATCTTGGTCAATCGGCTTGGATTGGCAGCCTTGCCTTCCAGCCACCGTCGGGAAACAATCCGCTCGCAATCCCTTAAAAGACCACCATGCAAAAATGCTAACTTAATTGCGATGCCCTCACCCTAATCGCGCGAACGAAGGTCGATTTAAAATATATCAAGGTGTTCCGTGAACCGGGCACTTTGCGTGATGAACGACCTTGTTGGCTGTTGAGCCAACAAAGATGTTTTCCAAACCAGGTTTGTGCGAGGCTATCGAAATGCAATCTATTTCGTTCTCGTTCGCGAAATCGACGATCGCTCTGCCCGGATGCCCTGAGATCAGCCGTGCCGATGCATCAGGCAGTTCCGATGCCTTCCGATGTAGTTCTTCCAGAGGCTCGTGTCGCGTATTCTCAAAAACGCATTCAGGAATTTGAGATGCCACGTAAGCCGGGATCGGCTCCCGTACATGAAGTATGGTGAATTTGGTGTCGGCGTCTGCCAAATGGCGAGCGGCTTCAAAAGATGCCTTAGTATCATGATCACGGTCCAGCGCTACAGGGATCAGGATGTTCTTGTACATGTGAACTCCCCTTTAACGTTCCTGATGCCTTCGGACTGACATCAGCGGTAGTTAGATTTCTGAACTGTCGCAAGTCGCGTTCCGCAGGGCGAGATGTCCTGAACTGCCTTTGGCGAACTACTCGATCTGTAAGGTCTCAAGAAAAGAGATTAAATTCGCCAGCGGCACGCCCGTCATCATCTGCTGACCATTTGGCAAAGAAAGCGCGACTTGAAGGTCTGAATCCAACGCCGGTCCGAAAATGTGCATGTCTCCCCCGTGGGCAAGCACCGCCGATCGTCCATCAATCCTCAGTGCAACCGTATCGGTCGGGAACACTCCGTCGTTTTGTGCTGCCAATTGGGCAAGATCAAGTGTCCTGATCGCCAGCATTTCAGCCATTGGCCCGTTTCCGGTCGCTTCAAAACCATGGCATTACCAGCAATAGGTCCGATACAGCTCGTTTCCTTCCTGAACGTTGACTTCCTGTGCCAGTACGGCACCCGAAGCAAATAGCCCCACTATTTTTACGCGAATTCCCAGCAATTCCTCCTCCTTTGCAAATGCGTTTTCCAAGAGAAGTTTACCAGGCACCCTTCGGTTCTGCTTTGATTTCGCTCATGATGATCAGGTTACATCGAGTGTGTTTTTGGCGAGACAAGCAAGCCATGTCCGACAAATATCAATGGAATCCAAGGCGTATCAGCGATACCTGGTAGAAAACAAAATGGGCTATCTTCTATCGCAGACCGAAGCCCAAAACTGCGGCGCATAGAATGACGACGATCAACCAAATTGCCAGCGAGATCCGACGACGCAAGGACATTCGCCTGAATTGATCAATCATAGTCGAACCTTTCCAAAAGTATGCGATCCGATGGGGTGCCTTGAGCGATCAGATGATCCTCGACAACGTCCATCATTACTGCAGGTCCGCAGAGCACAAAAAGCCATTGCGCGTAGTGGTCAGGAGTCAGGACACGATCAAGGAGGGCTCCATCAATTACTCCGGTTTCACCGTCCCAGTCTTCCTGCGGCTCTGAAAGGGCGAAAACTGCGTTTTCCGCCGCCAGCTCTTCGCGATAGACGATCTGGTTTTTCATGCGGTTCCCATAGATCAGTTTGATATCCTTTGGGACGTCGGCGAAACGATTTTGCCGTAAAATGCTGAGCATCGGAGCTATTCCGACCCCTCCCGCAACCAGCACGACCCCAGGATCCTGCCGCCCATTGATCGTAAGACTACCATGCGGGCCATCCAGATAGGCGAAGGTGTCGGGCCCGAGTCGCTCAAGCGAACCGGTAAAATCGCCGAGTTCTTTGATCACAAAAGAAATCTCTGGCCCCTCTGCCGGTGCCGAACTTATTGAAAAGGGGTTCTCGTGCAGTGAGAACACACTGTTTCCTACGTTCAGACAAACAAACTGGCCCGCCTCGTACACCAGCCCGTTGTGACCGTCAGGGCCGATCACAAGTTCCCACTGCTTGGGGGTCAGTCTGCGTCTCGATACCACCCTCCATGGCCTGCGGCGCTGCCCCAACGGCTTAAAAAGATACACAAACAACAGCGATCCGACTGCAATCGCTACCATAGCGGACCACATAACAGTCAGGACCGAATTCGACCCGTAGCGCCCTGCTGCTATGGTGTGATGTAGTAGCAATCCCGCAAGCAACAAAGCTCCAATCCCATGCGTGAAACGCCAGGATTCGTATTTGTATTCTTGCTTCGTTCGGCTGGCTGCAGACAGGATCAGAGCAGGCAGTAGAAGATAAGCGAGAATCCCGGTTGCGAGGGCTGTCAAATCCGTTGTGAGTGATAACTGCCGCGTTTCATCCCAAGGGCGAGAACCCCCGGAAACCGAGCCTTGATAGAACAGTGGATGCACAACGGCAAAGGCCAAAGCGACACGCGCCATAACCTGGTGGACCCGCATTGTAACGTCCATGCCGATACCTGTTGAAATGCGTTTGAACCGGCCAGACAGGATGAATTCAACAAGAATGATCGAAAAGGCCAGGATGCCCAGTCCGGACGCGATTTCCTGGTGCCATGGCCGAGGCGGCCAACCAAGAGCATAAGAAAGCCCGAGTGGTAGCAAGAGTACTACCAGGTAGGCTGATATTAGAAACGGCGCACTCATTGCATTTGTGTGTTACGATCAGAAGAGCCAATTGAAAGGAGGTCAATTGGCAACAGCGCCGTTCTCGGACGGCGCACGCTCATGCACTTTGTTCCTGCAATAGCAGAAGCGGACAAATCCTTGCAAAGTCCCACGGCGGCCTCCACAAATCGAAAGTTATGTTCCAAATCCTATTCACAGATGATTGAGCGGAAAAAGAGAATCCTTTCGCTGTTACAATCCATTAGACTTCCAGGTAAAATGTTGCGATCCAGTCAAGCCATTTGATCCCCGTTAACGTTTTCGCGAAAGCAAATTCGCACAACTAGTGACTCAGTACTTAGAATATAGCACCTATCGAAGATGATAATGTCGAAATCACCTATTTTGATCACTAGTTTTCATTCCCAGTTTTCGGGTGCTCGAAACATGAACCGGCTTTTGAATCTTGGTATGTCTGACGTCAGCGCCCACCGGACAAATTTAGGGGTTTGAGCAACGGAGGATTTCTGGTTCATCGAAGCCATTATGGAGCGAAGATGAACAAGAGAGTTCCAGTTGCGCTAGTCGGTTATGCAGACTTGGAACAAAGTCTAAAGTCATATGACCTTTCCGACGTTCATGATGCCGTTTCGAAATCGGTTGAGCAGAAGTTTCATGGCTATGAGTTATCGGGAGTACTTAGTGACTTTGCCGAAAAGCGGGAGAGGAAACCAGACTATGACTACTCTAGCCTTGTGAATGTAGCCGCCCCTTGGTGGGGTGAGAAAGCGTGACAGTTGCAAGGCATGTATCTTGATTGCAAGTTTCTGAATTACTTCACTGTTTTGCAGATCTTTCAGCCATGAGTGTTTAAATTTGTGCTTCCGGTCGAATCTACTCGTGCCATTAATAGCCAGCCCTCGCAAAATTCTTGCTACGCCGACCACACGGCCTTTGGAACGCTTCTCCTTAAAGCCGCCAGCGTCTGGTCCCAGTCCTTATCAACCAGTGTATTGAATTCCCATTGTGTAGGCTTGTGCTATTGACTATTTCGGTTGCAGCGAAGGTTGGCTTTCCACCCATTCTTTAGAAAAACAACGTGTTCTGGCGCAAAGAGTTACGGCGCAGACCGCGCCGACGCACTTGTTTTGGGGCCCGCGGGATTTGGACAAGCCAAACGCCCCTGGCCATCAGGGGTAAGACGCTGCCTTCCCCCTCGGGCCACCCTATTAGACAACACCGTGTCCTCGGCTGCGCCTGCGGGCCGCACCACCATTGTCGAATAGCATTGCCTCGCTCCCATCCGCGTTCGCCATGTGGCAGGTCAGCAGGAACAGGGGCCTTCGGCGTCTGATCTGCAAATCAGCCCCGATATTCCCAAAAAGGAAGTCAAAATCAATGAAATCGGTCTAGGTGCTGGATGAAGGAAGTGAGGCGAAAATGGCAAGGTTCTGTCGCTGGTGGCAGAACTATGTGTCGCCTTACGGGGAAATGTGGAACGTCACTGATCTTTGACTCAATTTACGGCGAAAACCCCAATAAAGTTGTAAAATGCATCATTCATTTCTTACCCAATCTGTATAGCGACCCTTCATCAACGCTGTGGCTAATGTCTCAATAGAGCCCACACCTTCCATTTTCTGCACATCATCGAATGACAACTTTTTGCAGCTGAACTCTCAGAACCCGTCGGTTGCCAGACACCCTCTTAGCCATCGTAATATGTTGGGTTCCAATCCTCGTCAGACTCGCCGTCCGAGGGGTTCTTAAGCCCACCGCCGCTCACTTGGGTCGCGGCGCCAATCCGTGGGATTCCTGCGTAGTCGCCCGCATATTTCGGTGGTTTCGGTTTCTCGGCTGGTTGCGACGTGCTGGTCCCCTTGTCCTTGGATCTGCTCGACCTGTCCCGTTTTTTTTTCTCCCAGATCGGAAGGCTCACACCTGTCTTGAACTTATAATCATCCTGATCATTTTCACGTGCCACTTCCGGCCCAACTTCCAGGCTGACCGGGACTTTTCCCTCGATGTTGAAAAATTTCTCAAGGCGCAAAGCGATCACCTGGGGCAGATCAGACTCTGCGGCGTCCAGGATCTCCTGCCAGAACGGCGGCAATTCATACATCGCCCGGCACAGCGACAGCATGATCCCTCTCTTGATATCCGCGGGGCCGTAAAAAGCACCCTCAAATACGCTTTCTGTCCGCTCCCGAAAATTCGATTTGTGATTACCGTCACTGCGAAGCTCGGTAAAGGAATGTTTAAAAACAGCGCCGGTCACCACGGCGTTGTTGCTTGCTGCGTTTTCGGCCAGGACTTGGGTCCGGCGCATATAGGTGCAATCTCCTTCTCCTTCTCCTTCTCCAGCCAGGATCTCCACTACGCCGCCTCGCCCATAGGGGTAGAGCATGTCCCGCAGCGTGATCCAGCTGTCGTTCATCCATTCCGAGTTCACATTGGTTCTGACAACGAACTGATACTTGCCAAATCTGGTCTCCATAGCGCAGGTATGGGTCTCAACACGGAAGTAAACGAAAAGGGTATCCTGGCGTGCGCTAGCCTCACCAGAGCCAGTGTTGCCGTAGCTTGCAAAAATATTTTGTGCGCGGGCCTTAACCACCTCCCCCGACAGGATACGCCCAGACGCCATGATATTTCTGACGGTGGCTTCGTGGGCGGTGCCATGTTTCCAGTAGAAGTCAACCTTTTCAAACGCGGCTTCGAGCCGTTTGAACCCGGTTTTGAACCTCTCCTTCTCAGCCGCGTCCAGCGTGCTAATAAGACCTGTTTTCCAGTTCTCGAGACGCGTGACATTCGCTTTCGAAAGATCCTCATGAGAAATCGGTTCGTTGCGCTCCAGCCCGTAACTGTAAAGCTTATCCAGGCGGCGCAGCCCTACACTGTAAAGGGCGGACCCCTGTGATGAGTCATAGGCCATCTTCCCACTATACAAAGAGAAATCCGTCATGTCGGAAAGATCTCATCCTCGGTCTTTAGGTCGCGCAGCGACACGTCATTCATGAGTTGCGCGTTTTTCTTCATCCGGTTCCGGGCGGCAACGCTGACCGCGCTCAGATCAACCGAAATCATCGTACGCCCGCGTTGCGATGGATCGATCCGCGCACGGCTTTCTACTTTGCCAGCGATGACCAGAGCCCATTGGGCAGGTGACAAGGGCAAGGAAAGGCTCAGCACCAGGCTGCGACCATCCTGCGACAACAACACCCCGATGATCGAGTTGCCACCGACCACCCGCGCCTGCCCCGCAATGCGTGTGGCTTGCGCCAGCGACAGCTGCGCCTCGGACTGTTCGCGCTGGACCCGAGCGGCTCGCAGACGGATTTCCTGGGCGCGCATTTCTTCGGAATAAGGCTCTGTCGCGGGACGCGCGCCGACCATTGAGTCCATGTAGAGGCCTTCACTGGCCACCAGAAGATCGGCCGAACCTGCACCACCCACGGGCAAGGACGTGGTGTTCAGCGTGGCCGCGAGATCTTCGATCATCGCGATCCGGTCGCTAAGCGCGCTTGGCAGGTCTGCGCCCAGCGCGCCGCCTTTTAACGGTGGCGCGTCAGGAGTCATCCCATCGCGCAGCTTCTGACGCGCCGCATACGCGAGGGCCCGCAGCTCCGGGGCCGCATCCACAGCTGCCGCGCTGGCCGCATCCTCGGGCAATACCTCTTCTTCCTCGCCGGGGGCGCTACCCAAGCGCGGTGTCTGAGTGCCCTCGTCAGGCGGCGTCAGATACTCCGCAGAGAGCTGCGCTAGGATCAGATCAAGAATGCTCGACAGATACGCCTCGATCCCCTGCGCGTTCATGTCAAAGGGCAGCGGCGCGGCGGCGACATCTTCCAGCAGCGCCCGGATCTCACCCAACCGGTAAGAGCGTTGCTCATAGAGACCACTGCCCGCGATCAGCTCCACGCCGGTGGTCACGGAGAAGCGCAAATCCTCCAAAAACAGCCCCGTCTCAAATCGGTTGTAAAGCCGGTTGAACACCAGATTGAGAGACCGACCCTCATTGATATTGGACAATTGTATCACCGTGGTTTCGCTGTTTTGCGTGCTGATCTTGTGAGAGCTGTCCGTGGTAACAGTGGTCTTGGTGCGCTGGTTGACGGAGGCGCTGGCCTTGCGGGCAATTTTGTTGAGGCTTTGGGTAAAGACCTTCAACGTGTTGGACGCCCCTGCTGCGTATTCCGAGCGAATAAAAGGCGGACCCGCCGTCTCCGACGTTCCACCGCTGGTGTTGCCCCAGACATTGAGCTCGTTGTCAAACTGGGTCATCTGCTCCATCTCAGTGGAGATATCAGTACGGTTTTTCTTGGTTAATTCCGCCACCGAGGTGCGGGTTTCGCGGGTTGAGGTTTCTTCCTCATAGATCTGGGTCAACCGGATCTCGCGGTTTTCGCCAGGGGCCAAAGTGATGGTGCTCACCAACTCACCCAGCTCCGCACCTTTCCAGGCAAGCCGATACGAGAGCGCTTCGTTGACCGACAGGCGCGTCAGACCAGTGGGGAAGATCGCTGGCAGTGGATGGTGATACACATGCCAGTCGACGATGGGTTTTTCGACCGAAACAGATTGCTCATAGCCAGGGATCATGACGACCGCGCGACGGCGAAAATCTTCGTCTGCCGCGCAGCGTGCCATGATATCAGACAGAAACTGACCATCTTCGGTCTGATACCCTGCGGGTGTCTCGCGACAAACGAACACCTCCGCACCTTCACTTTCGAGCGCGAACCTCCGGGCGATCATCGGGTCAAAGCCGGTATCAACCGGGATGTAATCTGTCACAATCCGCGACTCGCGGCTGAACTTATACCGCTGTACGCGCTTCACTTTTGGCGTGCGGAACGGGTTTACCAACGTACGTAGCGTTTCGTCTACCAGGTTACCAGCACGCTCTAGAACGGTACGTTCTTCGCGAACAGTCCAGGACGCCTTGCGTCGCCTGGTGGTGTAAAGCTTGCCGTCTTCAGCGGTGATGGACGAGCCGTCAGGAACTTCTTCGGCAATGGCGGACGCATTGCCGATAAACAGCACATAGCCCATCGCGGCTGCATCTTCCTGCAGCTTACGCAATTGCTGATCAATGCGGTAAGGCTCGAGCTTGGCTTCCAGATACAGCGGCTCGAACTGCGCTGCCTGATCGGGGTCTAGCAAAAGCGTCGTGTCGTCTAGTGAGCTGTTAAGTGCTGCTTCGGCGCGGGCAGATTTGGCATCAGCAAGTTCCTTGAGGATTTTCAGCTCGGCATAGCGTCGTTCAATGAACTGCGCCCGCATGTCGATTTCCTCATAGGTGGAGACAAGGCCTGCCAAATCGGCCTCGCTGCTGGCGAGAAGGTGCAGGGTGACGGCGCGCTTGCTCCAGAAGGTCTCGTAGCTGTCGACATCGGTGAACAGAACCGGTGCAGGCGCGGTTGGGCCAGTCCCGGTCGCGTCCTGAGCAGTGGCTTGCGGGATCGCCTTTGGTGCCGCCTCAATCAGATACATGCGCCCCGACGTGCCATGGCGCAGGAGGGAACCTTGTGTCACCGGGACCGCCTGCGATCCATCGTCGGCGGCGCGGTAAAAGACCTGAGGCGGGGTGTCCTCGGGATCCTCAGGCGGGGTCAGAACAAACGCCCATTTGTTTTCGAGCACCCGCGTGACGTCATCTTGCGTCACCTCGGCCATTGGCGTGCCGAACCAGGAGGACTCAAAGAATGTGCGCAACGCCGCGCCCGAGGCTGGCAACTTCGGATCCTCCGCGATGGTGCCCAGCACTTGATCCCAGCGGATCGGAACATCTCGCAACCTGTCAAACGACAAGGTCGGCGGTGCAGTGTCGAGCCCTGTGGGCAAAAACAAATCAAGTTTTCGCGACAGGATCTGGTTTTCAGTCGAGGCCTTTCCCAGCACATCGAGGCGTGTAGGAACAGGATCACCCGGCAGCACTGGTAGGCCCCCGAGCGATGTTTCGGAAGTTTCTGTCCTGTCGTTCATGGCAATCGCCTCTCTTTGAATCAAGCAAAGCACGCGGATACACCGCCCAGGCCTTCAAAATTGGTCCAGCCTCTGGCCGACTATAGTCAGATATCTCGATCCAAAGGAAATAAATCTGGGCGCATGATTGCACCACCGTCCGGACCGCGAAGACGCATTATAGACGTACCGGCCTTCATCGCGCGTTTGGACGCGCAAATGCGAGACTGCAAGATGCTGTAAACTTAGATTGCGGCAGCTACACGCTCCAAAAATTCTCTTATGGCCCGCATGGCCTCGTCGGAATTGTCTGGGACATACGAGAGTGTTTTTACGGGAAGCTGCCATTGGCGCGTTCGCGGCGAAGGCTCAATTTGTCCGCATTGCGGTCTTCGTCGATCCGGATTTCGATTGGCGGTTTCGCGACCGCCGCATGAATTGCGGCGTCATAACAAACCGCGTACGTCGCAGTATGGGTGTTATGTGAAGCGATCCCTGATTGTATCATCACCCACCCTGTCTCTCATCACTCCAACGACCCATATCATAGATTCCCTGTTTCTTCATACGACGTATGAAAGCAAGGTAGTTACCCGAAGCACAGTTCAGGCAAAAGGTCGACGAGCTAAGATGCCAACTAGGAATCGAAGACAGGGAGCACGGCTATATTTTTGTCGATGACCAGCCTTGCAACTACGCACCTTACAATATGATGCTATCGTCTTTATCTGATTACTTCGGTGCATCAAAACTGGCCATGGAATTAAGACTGAAGCGAATGGCTCTGGTAACAGATCATCGTACCAATAGCCGCCTATCGAAAACTGTTTCAAGCGGTGCTTAGTCAATATCCGTACTTGGTGAACTTCTGCAAAATCAGTCGTTTGAGCCCTGATCCGCCATTCCCGATCCATCTGGATGCTGTGTGTTCAGTCGGCAGGTCCCAGCCCTAAGCCGACATTCAAATCCGAACTTTGCAATTCCAGTTGTGCGGACAGGAGCCGCCCGAAGATGGTGCAGCGAGATCAATGTCAGCTGTTCAGTCGAGAGGCGGCATCACTTGCGGCGCTGCGGCGCATCTTCCCCGAAACGGTGGTTGAAATAGCACAACCGGGTTGGAAAGAATAACTATCCTATGCGAGCGATTTCACTGTCCACCCGCTCGTGCAGGAGACGGTGGCCACCTTCAAATTGCGGACATTAGCATTCGGGCCAAGTCGTCAGGCCTATCGATCATCACGTGGTGCCCGAATAGCACCGAAATCACCGTCCACCCCGACTGATGCTGATATCGCTCGAAAAACGGTTGGCCAAGCCTTGGGACTCAGCCGGTGGCATAGATGTCGGTCCGCTTTAACACCTTGGTTTCGCCGCTCACCAGTTGCATCGGTTGCCCAAATGTCTTGTGTGGTTGCGCGACATTTCGGCGGTCCACCCACGCACAGTCTGCTCCATTCACTGAAAAAGCCTCCGCCGGGCCCGGCGCGACTTTGCCATCGACGGCACTATCACGAAGCCCTGCCGCGATATCCGCGGGCAAAACGTCCAAGGCCGCCTGCCCATCGCCCGGCACGAGCGCATCAAGGTACACAAGTGATCGAACGTGGTTGGGTGCTCTATCCGCCACTCCGGTGACAACCATGCCGCCATAGCTATGACCGCACAAAACAATGTCAGAGAGTTCTTCGCACCTGATTACCCCAAGGACATCCTAGATATGCATGGCCAGATCTGTTTCGTCACTCACTAGGTGAGCGCGTTCATCCAACCCTGTCAGTGCCGGGGTGAAAACGTCGTAGCCCTCCCTGCGCAGAAGGGCTGCTACGCGAGACCAGCACCATCCCCCTTGCCACGCTCCGTGGACCAATACAAATGTCGCCAAAACTCGCCTCACTCCGTCGATACTGCAATGACAGTAGATTCACTAGGGCCGCTTCGTTCACAGCATCGTTTGAACTTGATCTCCTGCATGTACACACTGCTCTCGAACCATCCAATCAAATGGCAATAAAAAAATCATAAACTACGATTTGATTATACATTATGTATGAGTATCCTCCCACATAGAGACAGCATATAGCGCGAAGCCGCAGGAGGTATTGGTGGGTCACGTTAAGTCGTTAGTCGCGATTTCGCTAACTGCATTGGCAATAATCTTCCCCAACCCAAGCGTCGCAAACGAGATCTCACAGCAGATTGCTGCTCTACTCGATGCAAAGTTGGGCGTGAGTAGCACGCTGCCTGACAGCAAGAGCTTGGATGCTGAAATCCTAGTGCCGCGTTTTTACGAAGAGAGGGACTTCACTCCTGCGTGGAAACGCGATGTATTGTCGGACGAACTCTTTGATGAGTTGGATAGAGCAATAGAACAGGGATTCAGACCAGATGACTTTGACTTAGCGGAGCTTCAAGCCGCATTTAAGGCCGCCCAAAGTGGGGATGTCTCCAATCAAGCAATGTTCGATATTCTGGCAACTGACGCTGCAGTGAAACTGGTTCATCATTTGGTGTTTGGGAAAGTCGACCCAAATGCACTGGACGACGATTGGAACTTCTCAAAACCGGTAATTCAACAAGACCCAGCCGTTGTCCTGAATCAGTTTCTTCAAGGTGAAGGTTTTAGCGCGTTAATCGAACGCATCGATATCGACAATGCGCAGTATACGATGCTTGTCGAAGCACTGAGTAAGTATAGGGCCATTGCTTTACAGGGCGGTTGGACCAATGTTCCGGATGACACCGTTCTTAAACCAGAAATGGTAGATCCTGCCCTCGCTAAGCTGCGCGAAAGGTTGGCGGCAGAAGGCTACGTTGAATCAAGCGGTTCTTCTGAAGACGGCGAAAACGGCATAGACCCATCTTGGGTTTACGACGATAACTTGGTGAAATTAGTCAAATCCTTTCAGAGTCGACATGGATTAGAAGCCGATGGGGTCATCGGCGGTAAGACGTTCGCATCGCTCAACAAACCGGTAGAGGATCGCATAAACAAGCTGCGTCTCAGCTTGGAACGTGGCCGCTGGCTTATGCGGGAAGTCGACGACGAATTCGTGCTGGTGAACATTGCAGGAGCCCGCACATATTTGGTCACATCGGATGGCACGCTTTGGACCACTAGGTCAATCACAGGGTCAGCCTACCGAAAGACCCCGGTGTTCCGAGATGAAATTGAGTACATGGAATTCAATCCCACCTGGACCGTTCCCGCCTCGATTTTTCGTAAAGACAAACTTTCGCGCATCCGCAAGGATCCAGCCTATCTGACACGCAACAACTATGTCGTTCGGAACAAGGATGGCCAGACAATCCCCGCAAACGCTGTAAACTGGGGGGCGAAGAACCCCGGCGTGACCTTGGTTCAGCAGCCGGGCCCAGACAATGCGCTGGGTTTGGTTAAGTTCATGTTTCCAAACAAGTACGCTGTATACTTGCACGACACAAATGACAAAACCCTTTTTGACCGAAACGAGAGAAACCTCAGTTCCGGCTGCGTTCGTCTTGAATATCCATTCGAGTTCGCGAGCCTTCTGATGGAGGGAGAGCCAGATTGGAGTCGACAGAAGATGCAGTCCATTTTGGATAGCGGAAAGACAACGCGCGTTGATCTACCTGAGCCAATGCCGGTTCTTTTGACATACTGGACAGCGTGGGTCGAAGACGGGGTCGTTCATTTCCGCGAGGACCCATACGAACGGGATGCTCGTATCCTGGCAGCATTGGACCGATGAGCAAAAAATACGCGGCGCGCGAGAATCAAATTATGTGCCCATCTAGTCCAGCAGATTGGCAAACGCCGAATTGCAGATAGACAAAACGGCGTAGGCGACGACAGAGGGATTCCATGCGCGGCAATGCTTCTTTTTCTATGTCACAAGGCTTTGTCAGCACCAGCCTTCTGGAGTTGGCAGGGCTTGGTATTTTCCCTTGGCTTTTTTCAGAGGAACTCCGCCAAGGTTACACGGACATAACATGCGTTGTGGCTCCAATTAACATCGAAGCCAGCCGGGTAATGGCACGGTCCAAACCGGGCCAACGCGAATCTTCCAGCCGGCGCAACCTGTCTTGCTCCTGCTGCGCGCTGGCTGATCCCGGACCACCCAACGATACCTGGGCTGGGCCTCCAGTTTCGCCTGAGCAGAATTTTCCTGGTCATCAGCAGCACCGCCAGATAATGCAAAGGCGCTCAATAATGCAGTGGCAAGGGTCGGTCGTGGTGGAAAGTACGATCTCTGGTGCGACAAACCTCCAATCACTTTACATCTTCCACAGCCTTAATTTCGTAAACACGTTCCAGCGCCACAGCCATGTCGGAGCTGCTCATCAATTCGACTAGCTGAGGTTCCGGCGCGCGGCCGTACTGATTTCGTCTACGCGGTCCGCAAAGACCGCGAGATTGAGTTCTTCCACCTGTGCGACGGGGCCACCTTCAGCCTGGGCACGAGGGCTGCGCCAGTCCGTGTGACCAGATTGTGGGCCGATGCACGCACCGCTCGAGTAAATCCGTGGCCCGACAAGGATATCCTGATCGATCAGCTTTTTCATCGCATCGCCTTGGCCACAGGAATCGCGAACCGTTGTGTATCCATCTATAAGGTAGTCACGCGCGTTTGCGACCGCCATCGAGCCGACGCCGTCCCAATTCGCATATTCCGCGCCGCCAAAGCTTGTGAATAGACCGGTAAGGTTCAGGCGGACGTGGCTGTCGATCAGCCCGGGCATCAATGTGCGACCACCTCCATCCACAACCGTCGCGCCAGGCGCGTCGATGGCCTCGGTGGTAACTTCTTTGATCAAGTTGCCTTCAACCAGAACGCTGGCGTTCTCGATCCGCGCCTCCTTTACTCCGTCAAAGACATGGACGTTGGTGAACAGGGTTTGCGGCAGCGTATCCTGTGCAAACTTGGCAGTGGCCGTGCAAAATACCGGGCTCGCGACGGCAGCCGTCTTTGTCGAAATACTCATGTCCTTCTCTCCCTTAGAATTTAGTGCGCCGGGTGCCGAGGTAAGTTCACCCCACGCGACACTCAGTCGAGTGTGTTCTTGTAGATCACGCCATCTTTCATGATCAGATCGAAGTTGTTCTCGTAGTCCGTCATGATCAGGGCATCCTCGACCGGGTTTCCGTCGACCAGCAGAATGTCGGCATAGGCACCTTCGGCAATCACGCCCAACGGACCCTCGGGATAGGGATTGAGTCTACCCGACAAGGCCAACAACTCACCGGCCTTCGAAGTCGCCTGGACCAGCACTTCGTAGGACGACCATTCCTCGAGGCGGTACTTGAATTCATCGTTCTGTTTGGTGAGTGCCGTAGGGTCCCCGATAATCTCGGTGGCAAAGGCGACCTTTTCGATGCCGGACTCTTTCAGAAGTTCTATCTGGTTTCTGGCTCCAGCCTGAGTATCCCTCTTAACTGATGCTGCTGACCGCTTCAGTGATCGTAGAGCCAAAGCTCGAAAGCTATTTAGACTCCGCGCGCAACACAGGGCACTTTTAGTGGAATGAGAAATTCGCCATGCAACCAAATGAGCGTTCGAAGCAGAAACAATAAAAGCTGTTGTGACGTTTGTTCCGCAGTTTAGAACAACTGCTTCTCTTTTGCCAGTAGTGCGGCTTGCGTTCGATTGGAAACGCCCAGTTTTGCCAGCACGTTTTTTACATGCAGCTTTACCGTGACCTCTTGGATTTCCAGATTTCGAGCAATTTCTTTGTTGGAAAGGCCGTTGCAGAGCTGTTCCAGCGTTTGCATCTCCCGGCCGGACAGGGTGGCAAAAACGCCAGATGACTCCACTGGCTCATCTGCTTGTCCGAAATCAAAGGGAAAATACCGTTCGCCTGACAGTACAAACTTGATGGCGTTGACTAGCGACACGGCTTTCAACGACTTGGGAATAAACCCGTTTGCACCGTTCTCCATTGCCTTGTTGGCAACCTCTCGGTTAGCGACACCTGACATCAGTGCAACCTTAGTCGCAGGAAAGGCCTGACGGGCGCGACTGAGGCCATTCAGGCCGTCCATTCCCGGCATGTGATAGTCGAGGATCAGCAGATCGATGGAATCCAGACCGCGCATCAATTCCAACGCTTCTTCCAAATTGGCAGCGGTTTGGACTTTGAAGTCGTCTACGGTTTCCAGATAGGCCGCGATTGTATCGCGGACCAGATCATGGTCGTCAGCTAAGAGGATATTAGGCATGTCCACAGTGTCCTTACGCTGAACGCATTCACAACCAAAAAATCAGGCCAAAACATGACAGAACTATACTTTGGTATAGTTGCCTATGCCAATGCTCTGATGACCGTGGGGGATCAATAGTTATAACCCAGTTTACCTGACCCGGAGTCTATTCAATGGCACAAAAACACTACTCGCGGATTTACATCGTGCTGTTCATGCTATTGCTGAGTTTAGTCACTCCGGCTACAGCTCGGGCAGAGATGACGTTGGAAGTAACAACGTCAGGCTCTAACTCCGCATCCGTCGAATTCAGCCTTCAAGATCTTGACGCAATGGACCAGGTGACATTCAGCACCTCAACGATCTGGACAGATGATGAAGTTACGTTCTCGGGAGTGCCGTTAAAAGCCCTGCTTACCGAATTGAACACGGACGGCACCAGTATCGAGATGGTGGCCTTAAACGACTACAAGGTCACGATGCCGCTGGCGGAACTTGAAAACGACGCTCCGATCATAGCCACTCGCATGGATGGCGAGACGATGTCTGTTAGGGACAAGGGGCCGTATTGGGTTGTTTTCCCATACGATCAGGATCCCAAATACCGGGCTGAAACGATCTACACGTTCAGCATTTGGCAGCTTAAGCATTTGAAAGTCGTAGATTAACACGCTGAGTGTGCTTACGGTGACCTCAAACAGGAGGTTGTAATTGAAGCCCGAGTTGAACCGATACCGTCTCTTGGTATTGGCAGGCATCTGCCTGTTGATCATCTTGTTCGCAACAATGGTTTCGAACCTGTTAACACAGGTACGCGACTTGTCGAGCGCTGATGAAGACAACATTCAGTGGAGCATTTCGCAGCTTGACATCGAGTTTGCGAACCTCGACGCCGTTCTAACCGAGCAAATTGCTGCACAAACAGGTTTCTCTGACCAATTACAGTTGCGTGCAGATATTGCCTTAAGTCGCTTGCACGTTGTCAATTCTGGGCGGGCCCGCGAAATTTATGGTGACAGCAGCGAAGCGGCGGAATTGATTGAGCAAATCGAGGTCTTTGCGGACGATACCGTTGCAATTTTGGATTCGTCAGAGCCACTGGACGAAACCGATCTACTTGAACTGAAACGCTTGGTTAGTGACGTTCGCCCTGTTGTTCGAGAGCTTGCATTGCTGGGCGTCCGGATAGTCGCCGAACGTTCCGAAAACCGGCGCGCTGAATTGGCCGGCCTGTTGTCTCGAACCGGGGGAATTGCAGTCGGTTTACTGATCCTTATGGCACTCTTGTTACTTTTCATGGATCGACTTTTGCAGCGCTCCGTTCGCAGGGACGCGGCACTATCTGCTTCGTCAAAGCAACTTGCATCGACCGTCGCTGCATCACTAGATGCGATTGTAACTTCAGATAGCTCGGGACGTATTATCGAATTCAACGCTTCGGCCGAGCGCGTTTTTGGTTGGGCTCGAGACGAAATTGTTGGGTTGACGATGGAGGACACCTTCATCCCTCAGCGTATGCGCGATGCGCACCACAATGGCATGAAACGTTACCTAGAAACGGGCGCGCCACGTGTCGTTGATGCCGGCCGTGTTGAGCTTGCCGCTTTGCGCAAAAGTGGCGAAGAGTTCCCAGTCGAATTAAACGTTACAACCACTCATGATGGTGATGACATCAAGTTCATTGCCTACATCCGTGACATCAGCGAGCGTAAGATCAACGAGCAGAAGCTGATTGATGCCCGGGACCGAGCAGAGAGGACGGACAAGGCCAAGTCACAATTCATGACAGTGATGAGCCACGAAATGCGCACCCCCCTGAACGGTATCCTGGGCGTGCTTGATCTGCTTAAGACTACCCCCCTAAACGACCAACAGGCTCGCTATGCCCGCATTGCAACATCTTCCAGCGAGGTTTTGCTGGAACATGTGAACGAAGCACTCGACATCACTCGTATTGAGACGGGCAATCTTCAACTGAACTCCGAAGCCTTTGATCTAAAAGAGCTAATGCAAGCGTTGGTCGAATTGTTTGAACCACTCGCCAATGAGAAAAATTTGGCTGTGAGACTCGACATAAACCCAGCAATGCAAGGGCCATATCACGGTGATTCCGGGAGAATTCGCCAGGTACTTACCAATTTGATCGGAAACGCAATCAAGTTCACTGAAGATGGAGACGTCACTTTACGCGTCAGCGGCATTCATGGTCTCGAAACCTCTTCACTTCGTTTTGAAGTGGTCGATACCGGCATCGGAATTCCCGCCGAACTGCACGAACAGGTGTTTGAGGATTTTATTGCCCTCGCGAATAGCGAAGGTCGCCAGGCTCGTGGGGATGGTTTGGGTTTGTCCATTTCTCGTCGCATCGCGCGGGCGATGGGCGGGGATGTGTCCCTAAAAAGTGTCGAAGGTGCGGGATCGGTGTTCATCTTAACTTTGCCTTTAAGACGCACGGAACCTGAGACGCGAGACGACAGTGACAATCTGGCCCAAAACGCCAAGCAAGCGCCCTCATGCAATATCCTTATTGTCGAAGATAACAGCATCAACCGCAGTGTCCTGTGCGACATGCTAATGACGATGGGACACACTGTACGCGAGGCTGTTAACGGCGAAGATTGCCTACAAAAGGCCAAGAACGAGGTGTTCGATATCATCTTGATGGACATCAGCATGCCAGTCATGGACGGGATTGAAGCGACCGAACGCTTACGCCGCAGTAACGGGACAAACGCCGGGACACATATTGTCGGATTAACAGCCCATGGGCGCGAAGAATACCGTGAAAGATCTGTAGCTGCGGGCATGGATCGCTTTCATACCAAGCCCATCAGGTTGGAGGCACTGCACAATATCGTTGCAGAAGTCACTTCAAAGCACTTGTCCAAACCGGACTCGGAACATTTTCCCGAAGCGCTTGCTGAGATGATCGAATTGTTGGGCAGTGACAAGGTCGCAACCATCGCGGAAGAATTTCTGGCAGAGGTGGCTGAATTTACGGCGGACCTTCGCGCGGCGAGCGACCCGCCCGATATGCTGGCTATCGCTGAAGCAGCCCATAGAGCCAAGGGCGCCGCATCTCTTCTGGGACAGATAGAACTGCGCGATGCTTTGGAAAAGCTGGAAAACAACGCGCGCGATAGAAAACTCAGGGCACTTCAGACATGGGCCGATAGACTTGACGACGAGGCAGTAACATCCAAATCGGTATTTGATGGGGCCATCAACCGCCACGCCAACACCCCATAGGCCTATCCGCTCTACCCGTTGGGATAGCTGCCCCAGCCTTAATCCCCCCAATCTATACTCTCGCACCCCGGCACGTTTTGCTCCGGGCCTCTACACCTGAATTCATCTTGAAAAGGGTCGCCTGGAGGGGCCCGCGTAGAGGAACATCAAAATGAAATATTCAAAAACCATCATAGTGGTCGGTGGCGACGGATTCTGTGGCTGGCCAACGGCGCTCCACCTATCAAAGCTGGGTCATAACATTACTATCGTCGACAACATGTCGCGCCGTGGAATTGATGCGGCGTTGGGCGCTGACAGCCTGACGCCGATTGCCTCCATGGATGATCGACTGGCCGCATGGAAAGAGCATTCAGGCAATACCATTGCATTTGAGAACATCGACATTGCGGAAGATTTTGACGCAGTCACCACTTTGCTGGACACGATCAAACCAGACACCATTGTGCATTTTGGCGAGCAGCGCGCTGCCCCTTATTCGATGAAGGGTGTCGTTGAAAAGCGCTACACTGTCGACAACAACATTTCGGGCACTCACAACCTACTGGCGGCATCGGTCGCATTGGGTTTGGACCCACACTTTGTCCACCTCGGCACTATGGGCGTCTATGGATACGATGATGACGGATTGGAAATTCCTGAAGGTTACTTGCCGGTCTATGTGCCTGGTGATGACAAGCAGATCACGAAGCGTGATATCTTGTACCCGACCAACCCCGGCAGCGTGTACCATCTGACGAAATCCATGGATCAGCTGCTGTTCCAGTTCTACGCCAAGAACGATCGGCTGCGGATCACCGACCTGCACCAAGGTATCGTTTGGGGAACTCAGACGGACGAAACCAAACTGGACGAACGCCTTATCAACCGCTTCGACTATGACGGGGATTATGGAACCGTATTGAACCGTTTCTTGATGCAGGCCGTTGTTGGCCACCCGCTGACGGTGCACGGAACAGGTGGCCAGACACGGGCGTTCATCCACATTCAGGACACGGTGAAGTGCCTTGCCCTGGCCGTTGAAAATCCGCCTGAAAAGGACGGCAAAGTTGCGATCCTGAACCAAATGACCGAAACGCATACCGTGCGCGAGCTAGCCAAACTGGTTTCTGATGTTTCCGGCGCTCAGATCGCCAACGTAGACAACCCGCGCAACGAAGCTGCTGAAAACGATCTGCGTGTTTCGAACAAAACTTTTCTCTCTCTGGGTCTGAAGCCCATCACGCTGGCCGAAGGGTTGATCGAAGAAACACAAAAGATTGCCGCAAAATATGCGGACCGGTGCATTCACAAGATGATCCCTTGTGTATCCACCTGGACCCACAAGCAACGTCCAGGCATCGTCTCTCCAAAGCCACGCAAGGTGGCCTGACAACTTCGCACCGCTCGCGTTGGACCTGCTTGGAGGTGGGCCTAACGCGGTCGGTTTTTATAACCATAAAATTACAGTGAAAAACATGCGCATGATTGGCATTGGGCTCATGGGATTTCTCTTGGCAGGCATAGCCCTCCTGCTATCGACAATGAACATTCTGGAACAAGGAAAACGCTACATCCATGAAGTAACGTCCGGCCCGCAATTGGTGTTTGAGCACCGTACACCCGCCAAAGCACAAGACTTGTACGAAGCAGTGATATTGCGCGCCGATCCCGACAATCCAGTCATTTTATCCGGTTTTCCCGCCTACCAGAGCGTCGCATTCATGATGCCAGTGGATGCACGCCCGACGTCTGGATACCTCCAAATCGATGCAACGTCTCAGGTTCTGGTTGGGGTTGAAGGGGTGCTACGCATCTCAATCAATAATACCCGTCGAGGCGAGATGCTGCTGCGTTCAGGCGAGGTGGGACGTTCCCTGCAAATTCCTCTTTCACAGGCGGACTTTGCAGGGAACCAACTGGTCGTTTCTTTCTCGCTGCAGGGCACTGGCCCTCAAATCCAGTGTGGTTCGCAGGATGGTTTTGAAGCCGTTGTTGAGATTGAAACGACCAGTGCCGTTTTTTTGACGCTGGATCGACCACTGCACAGTGTACGCGATCAGGTACATGCCTGGGGTAATGTCGTGCGCGTTGCATGGCCCGACTGGCTGAAAAAAGACGAACAGCTTCGCCGCTTGGTGTTGGCAACCCAGTTCCAGCGACGGGGCCTTGCAACCGTGTTTGCTCCGTCCTCACAAGAACCAGCTCTAAATACCCTCGAGCTACGCGCGGCACTTCCAGCCTTTCCTGAAACCGATGTAAGCGCGCAAACGGTAGGCGCGTTGGCGCAAAAGGGAACGAATGGCGGTTTGCGTCGCTTTTACAGACAAGCTGTATGGCGTGAGCGGTTCGAACTGGGAGGCCACAGCAGACAGTACATACCCAGCCAGTTGGACCTTCGCATGCAGCTTGGGCACCTCATGCATGGTCAGAATTGGTCGCTCACCGTAACGCTGAACAACCGGCTTGTTTTTCAAGAGCATACCAATGGGTCTGACGCCGAGTACCAAACGTTAATTGACCTCCCGGTTGATATTCAGGTCGCCACAAATACGCTCGAAGTAGTGGCGACAACGACCGCTCCGAAAGACGGCGTGTGTGATCAGGGTCCTGAACTGGTGGCGGAGTTACTACCTCATTCCCGTTTGATCGTTAGTGACACACCCTTTGCCAACGCAATGTCCGAATTACACACTGCTTTGCACAGTGTTGGACCGGTCAACGTTGCCATGACTTCAGAACTGACCGCGCTGGACGCTGCCGCGGCAAGCCGCATGTTGGATCTGGTGGTACCTGCCGGCGTTGAACTCAAACCGGCTGCAAGGAAGGTTCACATCAATGTTCTGGGCCCAGGTCACCCTGCCCCGCTTTTACCTAATGGTGGCACCACCTGGTTAGTCACGCAAGTCAGTGCCACCCAAGGCTTGTCCGTTAGAAAACTACTACCGAACGAACCACTGTCGCATGTCGGTCTTGCACTGCTGGTGACGCCCGCCGCCCCGGTATTACCGGAGGCAAAAGGATGAGTGACCTTGATGACAGGCGCGAACAGATCAACTTTGTCTCGGTCGACAGCGCACCTAAACGTTTTGCCGGATCGGTTTCTGAATGGCAGGCACCCAAGATGCTGGCGGTGTTTGCGCTGCTTGCCACAACACAACTTTGGATCGTGAACACTGATTTTGTCGCACAGGTATTTCCAAACCGTGACTATGTGTTTTCGGCCCATTCGGGGCGGCACGCCATTGCGATTCGGATCTTCCTGATCTCGTTCTTTGTTGCTTTTGCTGCATTCAGCTCCGGCGATTTCCGTGGGCGTTCGATGTTCGGCCTCGATCTGGTACTGACCTTTCTGGCAGGCTGCGCAGTATTCGATTTGGCAAATGTCATGGCAGAAGACATACTCGGATCATCCTTCTCCCTGCATTTCAGTGCCATTGCGTCTGGGCTGTTCGGCTTTGCGGTGTATTCGTTCAAACTGCTGGAGCGTGGTTTCATGCCGGCCCGCATCCGGGTCGAGCATATCCCAGTTAGTCAGATGCGTGCTTTATTGCGCCTTGGCGTCACAATTGGCATCGCGGCAGTAGTCGCGATGTGGGTTGGTGGTATGGAACTGCATGCGGTCGAAGTGATGCGCAACTTGACTCTGCTAGGCGGCATTGGTCCGGGTGTGTTCCTGTTCCTGCCCGTGCTTTTTGGGCAGCTCTATCTGCTTGCGATCTACGATGTGGTGACTGCCAAGACGCCCAAGTTCAATCCACCCGTTTCGGTCATCGTGCCTGCGCACAATGAATCCTACATCATCAAAGATACAATCAACGCGATGGACCGCGCCGCCCACCACTATGGTGGCGAAGTTAACGTTCTAATCATGAACAACAATTCGACCGACGACACAGAAGAAATCGCGCGCGAGACACTCTTGTCATGCAAGGCCGCAAAGGGGCGCGTAATCAATGTTCCGAAGCCCGGCAAATCTAACGCTCTCAACGCAGGTCTTGATGCCTGCGAGACCGAGTTTCTTGTGCGTGTCGATGCCGACACTCTTGTGGGCGAAGATAACTTTTCCCGAGCTATGCCATACTTCACCGATCCCTCCGTAGGTGTTGTAGGCGGCGTGCCTGTACCACCAGGTGGAGCCCTTTTTGACCGGGCGCGCCTGTTGGAAGTTCTCGTGAAACACGGCTTCTACTCAGTTGCCATGGGGGCAGTGAATGGAGTTGTGGGTATACCGGGCATGTTCGTTGTCTACCGCACGCATCATCCACGCTACCTGGGCGGGTTTGTTGAAGGGATGAATGGCGAAGACACCGATATTTCGCTGCGTATTGGCGAGCTGGGTTTCCACTCGGTTGTCGATCCCAAGATCCGCTACATTTCCGAAGTGCCGTCAACCTACAGCCACATGCGCGAGCAACGCATGCGGTGGTTCCGCTCAATCTATCACATCTCGTCGCGCTGTCGGGACCTGATCTATGGACCAAACGTGACGTTGAGGGGGAAGGTTATCCTGCCCTACATGCTGGTAAACTCCGCACGCCGCGCGATGCTTGTCCCTCTGATAATTTTTGGGGCCTTAGAGTGGGGCGTCGCGTTTAACGAAAATACCCCTATCGTATGGCAATCCATCGTGGCCGTGACCACAGGTGCGCCTGCGATCGTGGCAGTGGTTGCTTCACTGCTAAACGGTGTGCCGCGCGGCATCCTTGCGCTACCAGAATACCTGATCTTTCGGGTCTTGCGGGCCTATTTCACTCTCGAATCTATGCTCAGCATTCTGATCGACATCCGTGCCGAAAACCTTGAGCTCGCAATCCGACGCGACATCGTTCCCGACAAGCCCAAACGCGTAGCATGATGACGACATTTCATTCACTGCCACAAAAGATTGGCCGACACAAACTATGGGATTAAGTAGAGGAGCGTAAAATGAGACAAATAGCTTTGGCTGCTACCTTAGCTTTGACTTTGGCAAATGTGGGCGCTGCTCAGGAACAACGCTTACAATTCAAGGCCATTATCAAGCAGGAGCAGGCCGATCCAGTTGCGGCACATGCCGCAATGACGTCTTTGGCAGAAAGTGGGTACGTTCCAGCAATCGATCGGGTCGGATACTATTTCCGAAATGGGATCGGCTCGCAAAAAGATCTAAAAGCAGCGCGTCAATGGTATGCGAGCGCCGTCGATGCTGGTCACCCTTGGTCCACTGCATCTCTGGCACGAGTTGAAATGGAGATGGGACGGGGTGACGTTGCATTGGAGCTCCTCCGGGCTGGCGCCCGCGACAACCAACCCGGCGCAGAACGGCTTTTGGCAACGGCACACATTGATCGAAAGTTGGGCGCCGCTTCAGACGTCAAACAAGGACGAGCGATCTTGGAGCGTATGGCGGAGAGCGGTGATCAAAATGCGGCACGCGATTTAGTGGTGCGCATAAACTGGAAACGTTTAAGAGGACCGGCGCCCGATACAGCCGTAGAGCAAGTTGTGCGTGCAGGCCTTGGGGGTGACGCGAGGTACGCCGCAGTTGCACTGGTCTATCTGTCTTCGCAGCCTGATAGAAGCGAAGAGGCTGTTCAAACGCGCGCCATGCTCGCGGAAGTTCCAGGCATTTCTGATCGGGTGTTGTCGCCAGAGCTGATTAAGCTTGCTGCAGAAATACGTCCCACTCAATTTTGGTTGGAAGTCGAAGATATTCTTGAAAACACTCAACCAGAAAACTACGCCAAGGCAGCAAGCACGGCCTTTTGGATCAACAAGAATGCGTGGGTTCGCGTGTTACAGAAAGAACTTCGCGCATTCGGTTATTATCAAGGTCGGATCGATGGGATGATGAACACACTTACAATCATGGCTCAAAACCGTTTTTGCAGGGATCGCGAGCTTTGGTCAATTTGCGCATCAGGTCCACTGCGCGGAGCAACCGTACGGACCATGGCAAGTGAAATTGCAAAGGAAAAGCATAGCAGCAAAATTGACAATATTGCGCATCCGGGTTCGTGAAGTGAGGCGGAGCAAATGGAAGGTTTTAGACATTCAGGTACGGACTTTTGCGATCCGACTGAAAAGTTCCCAGCGCGCACCTCGTTTTGGCCTCAGAGAAACACAAATACTTGGTGTTTCACTTTGTCGCTACTAGCCATCAACGTCGCTGAAGCGGTTTTATGTGAAGCGATCTTTGGTTGAGTGATGGCCCTTCAGTGGAACAAGTACGAAAGGCTGCCTCGCGGACAGAGCCGGCATTGGCAATTCCGCCTTGGCTGACGCTGCATCGCTTTGCAATTGCAGCGAGTCTTTTACCGCGACGCAAACCAGGCTTAGTAAGCTGTCATTGGTCCAGTTCGTATTCGGAACGCCAACTGCTAGCATGACCATTTTCGGATGCAAGAAAGCTCCAACCTATCCATCGCCGTTGGACCCATCGGAAAACCACTTCAAACCTGTCCGGGAAGCCACAGAACGATAGCAGGGAAAGCAACAAGCATCGCAATGGTCGCAGCATCCGCGAGAAAGAAAGGCGTTACACCTTTAAAAACATCCTGAACGCTTAGGTCATCACGCACGCCAGCCACTACAAAGCAATTCAGCCCGATGGGTGGGGTAATCAGACAGAACTCGGCCATTTTTACGACCAGAATACCGAACCAAATGGCACACATCGGTCCAGACATACCGAAGGTACTGTCAGCTGCGCTTACGGCCTCGCCACCATTCAGCGCCATAACCGCGGGATAAACAACCGGCAACGTCAGCAACAACATTCCAATCGCATCCATGAACATGCCCAGAACGGCATAAGCCAGAAGGATGCAGATCAGGATCAGCATTGGCGACATCTCGAGCGAGGTGATCCAGTCGGAGAACGCGATGGGCAACTCTGCAAAACCCAAGAACCGAACGTAAACCAACACGCCCCAGATGATGGTAAAGATCATGACGCTCAGCTTGGCCGTCTCCAGCAACGCGTCTTTAAGTTCGGACCAGCGCATGCCCTGATATAGCGCCATCAGAAAGACAACGAAGGCACCGATTGCGCCACCCTCGGTTGGCGTGCCCCAAGCATCGCCTCCGAATGGGTTGTAGACAAAGAAGATGATGGTAACGACGACAAACAAGATAGGCAGTGCGGGCGGAAGAGACATGAAACGCTCTTTCCATGTAAAGCCTGAGACTGCGGGACCAAAGTCTTTGATCACGACGGCCATACCAATGATCAGCAAACCATAGATCACAGCCGAGAACATGCCCGGGATGAATCCGGCTAACAGCAGTTTGCCCACGTCCTGTTCCACAATGATCGCGTAGATGACCAGAATGGCCGAGGGAGGGATGAGCGAGGCCAGCGTACCGCCTGCCGCCACGACACCCGCAGCAAAGCGTTTGTCATAGCCGATCTTCAGCATCTCGGGGATGGCGATGCGAGCGAAAACGGCGGATGTGGCAACCGAGGCTCCGGACACTGCAGCGAACCCGGCGGTCGCGAAGACAGTCGAAACCGCCAACCCGCCCGGGACCCATGCCAGCCAACGCTTCGCGGCTTCGAACAGTGCTTTGGTCAGGCCCGCGTAGTAGGCAAGGTAGCCAATCAGGATAAAGGTCGGGATAAGGCTCAACGCCTGGCTTGAAATCTTGGAGTGCGGCACCTGCCCCGCTGTTTTGACGGCCACAGTCACAGCCTTGCCGAAACGCGCCGGGTCGTACCCAAACTTGGCCCAGAAGATCCAGATCAGACCAACCATGCCAGCTGTCGCGGCGGCAAAGGCCACGCGCATCCCCAACACCACAATAACAAGCATACCGCCCGAGACGATCAGACCAATATCAATGGGTTCCATCAGATTTAACCTCAGTTGTCGTGGCCCGAGACGTGCTCGGCTTCCATTGCAGCTTGAGTGGCTGCATCGGCTATTAGCGGGACGGCAATAGGTGCCTGATCCGGGTGCCTGATCGCGCGACCGTAGGCCCAGATCTGTAGAGCAAGCCTTAGGCAAAGCACGCTAAAGGCGACGGGGGCCAACAGCTTTGCGGGCCACAGCGGGATACCTATGTCGATGGAGCTGTCGCGGCTCCAGAGTGGAGCACCAAAGTCAAAGCTGCGTGCGAAATGCGCCCAGCTCCCCCAAATCAGCAAGACGATCAGCGCCAGAATGACAGTGGTTGTGACGAACTCAACGATATAGAGCGTCCGGCCTCTAAGCGCTCCAACAACCATGTCCATTCGGATATGACCGCCATCACGCTGCGCATAGGAAATCCCCATGAAGGCGATCAACGGCATGGCCTGCTCGATCCAGTCAACGTAACCGGGAAGTGGCGCATTGGCGAAATTCCGACCACCAACGGAGACTACGGCCATGACCATCAGCGAGAAAACTGCGAGGCCGCTGATCAGGGCCAGAAAGCTTTCCAGTTTGTAGAGATGTTGATCGAGAATGCTGAGACGGCTGTCGTCGGACAGCACCAGGGATGACCCGGCCATCGTTTTACTCCGCTGTCAGGAAAGAAAGAACCCGACGCCAATCAAGCCGACGCCGGGTTGTGAGTGGATTAGCTGCCGTTTGCGATCTTCCCAGTCACAAGGTCATAGAGTTCTTGTGCTGGTAGGCCACGCTGGGTGTTTTCTGCAATCCAGGCCTCGGCCGCGGGGGCGGCAGCGGCTTCTCTGAACGCTGCGATTTCTTCGTCGCTGAAAGTGACCCGTTCGATGCCGCGTTGATCCAACTCAGGGCCCCACGCTTCCATCGTTTTGGTCTGGTAGTGGCTCACGTAGTGATCCAATGCCTCATCCACCGATCCCAGCAGAGCTTCGCGGTGTTCGTCAGATAGATCTTCCAGTGCCAGCGTGTTCACCACGACAGGGCAGTTGACGGTGCCGGGATTGAGGTTCGTCGTCCACCACGTGCCATTTTCAATGGTGCCAAAGGACATATGCGCGTGTGGCGCAAAGCTGACCGCTTTGACGATGCCGCTGTCCATTGCCTGACGCACTTCGGATGCAGACATCGAGGTCGGAACTGCTCCAACCGTCTCCATCGCTTTACCGATGCCGCCAGTCGCCCGAACGCTCAGACCTTCGAAATCGGTTAGGGATTTGGGTGCTTCACCAACGCCGACAAGGTTGTACTGCGGCAGCGGCGACGGCATCAGGAGCGTAGCATCCCAGCGGGCCAGATCCTCGACAACGGCAGGGTGTTGGTAGACAGCCATCGACAGGTCAACCTCTTGGTCCAGCGATGTCACACCCAGAAACGGCAGTTCCAGAACGGTGATCGAGGGGTTTTTGTCGCGATGATAGCCAGCGCAGAACTGGGCCATTTCAAACGCACCGATCGAAATCCCATCAAGATTTTCTTTGTTCTTCGACAGACCGCCATAGCTGATGTTGAGTGTGAATTCGCCGCCCGTCTTTTCGTTCACCAATTCGGCAAGTTTCTCGACGTGTTCGGTAAAGGCGCGACGTTTGCCCCACAGGGAAACGTTCCATTCGACAGCCAGTGCTTCGGATGCAACGGTCAGCGACAGGGCGGCAATGGCCGCCCGGTTAAGATGTTTGCGCATAATGGCTCCTCCCAGATCATGCAATGTGTTTGGGCAGAGTATTCAGGATGCGCAGCAGCCTGCCTATGAAGGAAAATGCGCGTGAAGTTTCGGAGTCCCTGCGGATATCCGCAGAGTGGTTTCTCCTACAACAGCGCCTCTTTATCGAGACCGAGTTTGACGATCTTTTCGTTGAGTGTCCGGCGGCCAATCCCAAGCGCTTCGGCGGCGGCATCCATACGGCCTTTATGCGCCTTTATGGCTTTGCCGATGAGCTCGCGTTCAAAAGCGGCAACCGCTTCGCGCAGCGTATCCGGCACTTCATCGAAGTTCTGATCGCTTTGGATAGCCTGCACCACCGACCCTCCTCCGCGTCGGGCCGCCAAAATGCGCCGTTCGCAGACATGGCGCAATTCACGTACATTCCCGGGCCAGTCATGTGCTAGCAGAGCGGCCAAATCGTCCTGATCGAGTTCTGGCGAGTCTATCTCATAAACCTGCGCGTATTCGTTCAGGAAATGCGTTGCCAACAGAACAAGATCATCCCGTCTTTGACGCAAAGGAGGTAAAGACAGGACAACGGTATTCAATCGAAACAAAAGGTCCTGACGCAGGCGACCTTCCGCGGCTGCCAGTACAACATCTTCGTTGGTTGCTGACACGACCCTGAAGCTTACTGGCACTGGCGACACAGCCCCCACCGGCAGCACCTGCTGATCTTCGATGACCCTTAACAGCTTGGCCTGCGCTGCAGGCGTGCATGAGCAGATTTCATCCAGAAACAAGGTCCCGCCCGATGCCGCCACAAGCCTTCCGTCGGATTCACCTGCGACGCCGAACATTTCCGCTTCAAACGTATCGGCCGACAACGCGGCGCAATTCAGCGCTAAAAACGGTGCCTCCGGCGAGCGGCCCAAATCATGTAAAGCATGAGCAACCAGCTCTTTCCCGGTGCCCGTATCCCCCTGCAACAAAACCGCAACCGAGGTATCAGCAAGATCAAGTACATCTTGTCGCAAGTCTGTGATGGCGTCTGTTTGGCCCAGCAGGATGCGGTCAAGGCCTGACAGTTTGAACAGCCGGTCTTTGAGGCGGGCATTGATTCTTCGCATTCGGTTTTGTTCAGCCGCGTGCCTCAGCACCGTAAGCAATCGCCGTGGCTCATATGGCTTTTCGATGAACCCATACGCCCCGTCCTGTATAGCCTGAACCGCCATCGGGATGTCACCATGTGCCGAAATCAATACCACCGGAGGTGCCACTTGCCTGTCCAGGGTGGCCAGCAATTCAAGTCCCGACATGCCGGGCATACGCACATCCGACAAAATGACATCGGGCGAGGCGTTGGCCAGATGTTCCGTCACCTGGGTCGCACGTGGCAAGGCGCTGACAGTCCAGTCGGCGGCTTCGAGCAATTCGACAAGAGATTGTCGCAGAGATTTGTCATCATCAACGACCAGAACTTTAAACGGTTGCCGCTGGGTCATTCGTTCGTTTCTTCAGTAATAGAGGCCATCGGGAAGGTGACACGAAAAACTGTTCCGCCGCCATCACGATTTCGGGCCGTCATCGTGCCATCGTGATCTTTGACAATGCTGGTGGAAATGGCCAGTCCCAAGCCCATGCCTCGCCCGCTCTCTTTTGTGGTTACAAATGGCTCTTGCAACTCAGCCAGCGTTGCCTCGCCCAACCCGTGACCGTTGTCCTGAATTTCCAACACTGCCTCATCATCAGATGCCATGATAGCGATTTGAATTTCAGGCGCATCCGCTTCATCCGTTGCATCTATGGCATTGCGCAAAAGATTGGTGATGACCTGTTCGATCCGCAGGGCACTGCCCCGGATAAAGACCGGATCGGTCGGCGCATCAACTGAGATTTTCACTTTGCCCTGCTCGATGTTTGGCGCAACCAGAGCCAAAGCGGCATTGACCGAAGTGCATAAGTCTACGTCGTCAAACGCCTCACTCTCTGAGCGCGCGAAGAACCGCAATTGGCGCGTGATCCCTTCCATCCTGTCGACTAGACTTCCAATTTTTTGCGGCAGCTTGGACTCACCGGAAGATGAGATCTCTTCTGCCACCAGGTGATTGCGCATCGCAGCGATGGGCTGGCCCAGTTCATGCGTGACCGACGCGGATAATTGCCCCAGAGCCGCCAATCGGCTTGCGCGCTCCAACTCGCCTTGGGTGCGTTTGAGGCTCCGCTCGGCTTTCTTGCGGTCGTCGATTTCGATAGCGAGCCTTTCATTTGCCTCCCGCAGCTTTGCTTCTTCCTCTTCCGACCGCTCCAAGGCCGCGCTTACGCGCCTTGCGCGTTGTATCTGGAAAAAGATAAATGCGAGCCCCGCCAAAAGGACAAAGACTGCAGTTACAAGCCAACTACGTGCTACGGCCTGATCGTCACTTGCAAAATAGTGAAGCGACCAGCCATGGGGTAAATCCGTAGCTGCAAGGTGCAGGCGCTTTGTACCAGCAATTCTGGCCTGTTCTCCCGGCAACTCAACCCAATCCAACACATCTAAGTCTTGCCCCGGAAACTGCCTGGCATCTCGAATCCGTTCTTGCTGAGTTTCTGACAATGGCGTCATCGCGCGATATTGCCAATCCGAGTTCGAAGAAAGCAAAACGACGCCGTCTTCATTGGCCAAAAGAACCTGCTCGCCCGAGTTTTTCCAGCTTTCCTGAAGGTTGGAAAAATCAATCTTAATAGCAACGACGCCAGCTGGTTTTCCTGCTTCGCCACGCACCGCATTGGCAATGAAATAACCCGGCAATCCTGTTGTTGTCCCTATCGCGTAAAACCGCCCCTGGTCGCCGGAGAGAGCCATTTGGAAATATGGGCGGAACGCGTAATTCTGTCCTACAAAACTTCCGGCCTCACGGTAGTTGGAAGCCGATATCGTTATACCATTCCGATCCATCAGATAAATCGCGTCCAGGCCTGCTTGCGCTGCAAAATCCTCGAATCTCTGATTGAGAATTCCGGTACTGTCACCTTGCGCAGTTCCGATTACAAATGGGTCTTGCGCCATTACGTATGTGAGATGCGAAAAGCGCTCCAGCTCAGCGGTGACCGAACTTTGATAAAGAGAAAGCCGTCCCTGTGCTTTCGAAAGCTCTTCCGAAAGGAAATACCTGTAAGATGACAGGTAAAGGCCGGTGCTGGCGACAACTGCAGTAACCAGGATCGCAATATGTGACGATGACCGCATTAAGCACCCTTTGATCCCATAAGATAGGAACATAGTAGCTTGGGATAGTCTATCCCACACGCTGGGCGTGAGCGTAAGACACTGCTGCGTTGTGAATGAACGGCCAGTTTTCAGCCGCGTTACGGAGTTTGATTTTCTGCGCCAGCAACATCTGTCGCACTTTGCACGCGCGCAGCATGAAACTAATATGACTGAAATGGGCTCACTGTCGGCATTCTCTGCGGTGGGCGTCGATTGGCGGTAAGAGCCCTTACCTGCCTTTTCCAAGCTACTTGACCGCTGCGGGTGCATGCGTCCTGTAAGCGGGCAAAGTTGCCGTACATTTGTCTTGACGAGGTCACCCGCAATGTAGCGTGTTAGTTGTCAGCAATGAACCAACTAACCTCAGCCAAGCGGAACGCCATACCCTATGCCCTTGCGGTCGTTGGTGTGCTTTTTGCATCCATCTGTTTTGGCCTTGTACCCTACTTTAGCCGTGGGCTCACCGATCAGGGCCTCGCTCCCTATGCGGTTGCCTTTTATCGGTACATCTTGGCAGCGGTTGTCCTTTTGCCCGCACTTGTAATGCATCGCTCGAAGTGGCGGGAAATCGTCTGGGGCATGGTTGCAGGCGCAGTGATGGGTCTTGGCTGGGTCGGCTATGTTACCGCTCTTGAGACTGTTCCTGCATCGACGGTTGGTGTTCTCTACATGACCTATCCGGTGTTTACGATTGCTATCGCATGGGCGCTTTTTGGTGATCAACCAACACGGCGTAGCCTTATTGCGGCTGGATTGATCGTTGTTGCTGCGATATCCGCAGGTTCTCCGGCATCTGTGCCTCCAGACCAAATTCCAATCCTGCTCGTCTCATTAGCGGCACCTTTCGGTTTTGGCTTCGGCATATGTGTTCTCGTGCACCGCCTGTCACGTATTGCGCCTTTAGCCAGAATGGCGTCAGTCTCGCTTGGGTCAGTCATTGGCCTTGCCCCTCTCATTCTTTCATCCGAGGTCGGCGAAATCCTACCAGAAAGTGGGGACGACTGGTTTCTAGTTGTCGGATTTGGCCTTGTAACGGCGCTTATTCCGCAACTGATTTACACGATCTGCTCGCCTATTATTGGGGCAGCGCGCACTGCTGTAGTTGGAAGTATTGAACTACCCACGATGTTTGCTGTTGGCGTTCTTGCATTCGGTGAAGTAATCACGGGTGTACAGGCACTGGCCTGCGCGCTGGTTTTGGGTGCGATAGCTCTCACTCAAAGTCGGTCAATTCAAACTGTGACGACCGTGATCAGCAAGGAGCCTGAGAGGTAGCTTTGGTCTCGTTGCCGACTTTCTCTACGGCGATTTTGGACAAGCAGATTGAGCTCTTTGCAGACCACCGCTAGCACGACTGATTTTGCCAGCGCAGCACGTCGAGAACCGCAGAAACCGGACATTGGATTTCCTAGGCGGGATTGGTGGTCAGCAGGACATTGCTGCCGTTTGCTTCCGAGGATATTGCTGACGCAGCATTTGCTCGCACTTGCAGCACGGTCATCTTTGCACTGCGCCGAGGTCACTAGAGCGGCCATTGTAAACTGGTCTAAGCCGTCAAATCCAAACTGCTCTTTGGCTCTTTCGCTGTTTGGTTGAGCAGTTTTCGAGACGCGGATCTAGGCGACGCGGAAACTTTGAACTTCGCTGACGCCGCATCATTTCGCGGTCGCAGCTTTGCTACTATTGCTTCGCAAAGTGAGTTAGCAATGCTTTTGTTTGATGATATCGATTTGCGCCGATTTGAATTCGCTCTTTCGCTTTCTCGCACACATGTCAACGGAGCGCCGGTATATCCGGCGCGAAATCCCACATGTAATGCGCGGGCGTCACGTCGACCTTTGCCCGAATCCCGATCTGTTTTGCAATCCCACCCAGCGATCATGAGAGCGTCCGGTAGCCGTGGGACGCCCTCAAATGCTCGTGCGATCAGGCAAGGCTTGGAGGACCGTTAGGGCAGTCGATCAGATACCCCCAACCGCCGTTTTCCAGCTTTTTGGCAACTTCGGTGGATTGGCCTTCGGCCATCACATTACCGTCCGGGGCAATAACGCGCCAGTTTGCGCGCAGCAGAGCGACATCGCCACTAATGGCCTCGCAGAACACCTCGCTTTTGATCTGAGGGCGGATGTCCAAGAATCCTTCAAAGGCTTTGCGAGCCCCTTCCAACCCTGTCAGGGGCGGCTGGTCGGGTGGAAAGAAGATCTGGCAATCTGGATGGAACATTGAGGTGATGCCATCCAGATCACCTTCTTGCAAATAAGCGCTGACGCAATCAGCGATTTCACCGGGGTGATGGGCGATACGTTGTGTCATGTCGTTGCTTTCAGATTAGAGGTGATCAGAAATCGAATGGGCCTGCCGCGCGTAGAGCATCGGGAAACCATGTTTCCTGAATGTGCAGCCAAGTCACCGGGTCGGTCATTTTCATCAAGACGCTGGACACACGCGCGTTTTTCTTTTCGACTGACAACGCGGCACCTATCTGCCACTCGGTATATGTTACCATCACCAGATCACCGATTTCATGCCGGATGGTGACGTCGCGGATTTGGATGCGGAAGTCCTTGTTCGAGCCATACCCGCGGTCGAACCCGCCCTTGAGCATGTCGCTTGTCATGATGTGTCCTTCGGGCGGGATGAAGACGACATTTTCATCCAAGCGTGACAAGAACCGTGGCTCCAGTTGGTCGCGCTCTACGGTTCCGTTGAACCACTCGGTAAAGAAGTCGTGCAAATCGACGATTTCCTTTGTGACAATCTGAAGTGTTTTCATCTCGAACTCCTGGGGTCTTGGTTTTTCCTGAAAGAGGTCCGGTCGCGCCAGATCAGGCGCGGCGGCGACGGCCTAGGCCGGGCCGTTGTTGTCGATGTCGAGGAACATCTTCCACGCTCCGTTTTCGTCGCGCTTGTACCCAAGCACCAAGCGGCCCTCAGGCTTCTTGACCTCGCCTGTGTCGCGCATCTTCATCGTGCCGTAGAAACGGCCGGACACGATGGCTGTGTCACCGTAGACCTGCAGATCTTCGATGTCATAACCAGAGGTGATTTCTGCGGCGGCAATACGCGGGTTGTATTTGTCGCGAATCGCTTGCGTGCCGATTGTTACGGGCTGGCGTTCGTTCACCGTCATCACATCAGGATGGCATGAAGCCACCATCCGTTCGGTGTCACCACTGTCAAGGCCATTGTTCCATTCGCCGATGGCGGCTTGGATTTCTTCACGTTCGGTCATTGTCTTGCTCCTTGGGTTGTTGATTGAAGAACCGGTTATCGACCTGATCTTCGTTGCCACATTTTTGCGTCTTGCTGAGTATGTATGGCGCTGCTAACGTTAGAATAACCCCACTTCATCCTGACAGTGCGATCGGAAAAGCGAACAATGGCCCGTAGTAGCTTTGGTGACATTCGTGTATTTGTCGAAGTCGCGCGCCGTGGTGGTTTCCGCGCGGCGGCCGAGCATCTTCAGCAAGCTCCGGCGTCGGTTAGTGAGGCAATCCAACGTTTTGAAGACCGTCTGGGCGTGCGGCTGTTTGAACGTTCATCACGGTCCGTCGTGCTGACACCGGTAGGCGAACAGTTCTATGTAAAAAGCCTGCCCGCCATACTTGATCTGGAAGGCGCGCTGGATGACATCCACGCGCAGAAAGATGAGGTCGCAGGCACCTTGAGGCTTTCGGCCCCTTACAGCGCTGGCCCCTTCTTTCTGGATGATCTGGTCGCGCGTTTCGCGGCTGCATTTCCAACGGTCGATGTCGAAGTGATCTATGATGATCAGAAGGTCGATCTTCTGACGTCAGGCGTCGATGCCGCCATCCGTTCAAGCACGCTACTCGGGCCAGATACTCATGCTGTTTCTGTTGGGCCAGAGCTGGAGATGACCATCGTCGCTTTGGCTGAGTACCTTGCGCAGAAGGGGACACCCGACCATCCGCGGGATATCCTAGATCACGATGCAATCTGTTATGCTTTTGGCTCGGGTGATAATCTGGCCGCGTGGGGGTTCAACGGGCCAGAGGGTATTTACACGATACAGCCAAAACCGCGTATGGTGGCAAACGATATGCGGTCGCTTCTTGCCTATGCAAAGCAAGGGCTTGGTCTTGCATATCTTTACAGAGAAATAGCTGTGCCTCATTTGGAAGAGGGTGGCCTGACCGAAGTTCTTAGCGGCCAAGTGGGACAGCTTCCGCGCTATTCTTTGAATTACCGCAGTAAGCGTAATATGACACGACGGCTCAGAGCGTTTGTCGATATGGCAAAAGCGTCTGGCAAGGCGGCGTAGCGCAGGGTTGGGGCGATTTTCCGTGTCAGCCTGGCAGTGTCGCGACGCTGTCAGAACATAAGGCCGCGTCGCCTGAGAGATGATCAATAAGCGCGCGCACCCGCGTTGTAAGGCGCCTGTTCTGCGGGAAGAGCGCGGCAACAGTATATGGCGAGACCCGGTGCTCGGCGAAAAGTTCAACCAAGTCACCGGACCTGAAGGCGTCCGCCACCGTGTAGGCGGGGCAACGTGCTATTGCAGCCCCTGTTGCGGCGAGCCGGGCTGCGGCTGCGGGCGCGTTCATGCGAAAGCGTCCGCTGACTGAGACAGCCTCTTCCTGGCCATTGATATTGAACCTCCAGACGGTGGGCTCGGTCATGTTCCCGTCGAGAATACACTCATGGGTGGCCAGCGCGCGCGGGTGGTTTGGCGTTCCGGCTTGCTCCAGATAGGCAGTTGATGCGCAGACCACCAAGGGCATGCGGCCCAGTTGCCGTACCTTGAGTGAGCTGTCTCGCATGGGGCCAATCCTGATGGCGAGGTCGAAGCCTTCTTCAATGATCGACACGCGGCGGTCAGAGAATTGCAGATTAAGTTCCACGTTGGGGTGTTTCGCCGCAAACTTTGCAAGCGACGGCGTTAGCCGCAATGCACCGAACCCGGTGGGGGCCGAAATGTGTATCGCACCACGTAGCGACGCCTGATCGTGTCTGACCCTTTCTTCCAACTCATCAAAGCCATCAAGAAGAGGTTCACACAGCGTTAGGTATGTCGCGCCGGCGTCTGTCAAAGAGACACTACGTGTGGTGCGATTGAGCAGCTGCACACCAAGCGCGTTTTCCAAGTCAGCGACGTATTTGCTGACCAAACGCGCAGATCGCCCCATGCGTTGCGCGGCAATAGTGAAAGAGGCGTTCTTGGCGACAAGCGCAAACGCCCGCATTCGGTCAATTTTATCCATCTTATTGCGCCTTCTCAGGGCTTAAACATACGCTAATTTAGACAATTATCGCTGGAATGTACAACTGGTAGGGCTAGCGCATACCTTGAACATAACTGGAGACACTGATGTCAAACGCCGTTCGCATTCACCACTTCGCAAAGTCAGGTCACGCCCATCGTGCCTTGGTTTTTGCGAAGCTCGCCGGGATCGCTCATGAAGAAGTTCCCGTGGATTTGGCAAGTGGTGCGCACAAATCACCGGAGTTTTTGGCCATGAACCCAAACGGACAGGTGCCCGTTATGGAAGATGGCGATGTAATCGTATCGGATTCAAACGCAATTCTGGTCTATCTCGCGCGGACATATGCGCCTGACTGGATGCCAAGCACCCCGGTCGACGAAGCCAATGTTCAGCGCTGGCTGACCCTTGCGGCTGGTGAAATTGCATTCGGGTCTTGTGCCGCACGTCTGATCACCGTTTTTGACGCCCCGCTGGACCCAGTCTTTGCTGATTCCACAGCGACCAAGGCGATGCAAAAGCTGGAACATGGGCTGGAAGGTCGTGATTGGCTGGTTGGCGATCGTCCGACGATCGCTGATGTCGCGAATTATTCCTATACCGCCCATGCGCCTGAGGGGAATGTCTCGCTTGATCCTTACCCGAATGTCCGGGCATGGCTCGCCCGTTTCGAAGCCTTGCCAGGTTTCCAGGCCATGCCAGCGACGGCTGTCGGCCTTGTGGCTGAATTAGGGGCGCGCTGATATGACATCCGCAGCCCCGCGCCATCCGGTACCGCCGTTTACGAAAGACTCCGCGATCGAAAAGGTGCGTCTTGCAGAAGACGGTTGGAACGGTCGAAACCCTGCGAAAGTCGCACTTGCGTACACACCCGACAGCAAATGGCGCAATCGGGCCGAGTTTCCCGAAGGCCAGGCGCAGATTGAAGAGTTTCTGACCCGCAAGTGGGCCAAGGAACTGGACTATCGGTTGATCAAGGAATTGTGGGCTTACGGCGGTAATCGCATCGCCGTGCGATACGCCCATGAGTATCACGACGACAGCGGAAACTGGTTTCGGGCCTATGGTAATGAAAACTGGGAGTTCGACAAAGATGGGTTCATGGCGCATCGTTTTGCCAGCATCAACGAACACCCCATTCAAGAGGCAGATCGAAAGATTCATTGACCGGTTGGTCGCCGCCCTGATGATCATCCGGGTCTAAGCGATCTGGGGCTATAGCTCTGACGCCGTAGCACGAAAAGTCGCTAACGCCTTCCAGACCCACAGATCCAATGGAAGGCGTCAGCGGAAGCATTGCAATACAACTGATTGTCAAACGGATGAACGGAGCACGGGATGGTTCGGATACATAAATCTCACAAGGGTGAGCTGTTGCTTCAAAAGCGGCGCAAGACACCAAAAGAGCTGATCGACTCCATTCCTCGGTACATCGACAGTGACATGCCGCAGCAGCACGCGGATTTCTTTGCGGGCCTGTCTTACTTGCCGCTGGCGACGCTGGATCGCGACGGGCGACCGTGGGTCAGCCTGCTGGTCACACAGTCAGAGAGCGATCCGTCGGTCGGCATCAAGATTTCGGGCCACAATGCGATGGACGTCTTCGCCGAAAGCAACGCTTTCGATCCCTTTGCCCGCTCTTTGAAGCAGGACCCAATGTCTAGGCGGCAACAACGGCTCTTTGCTGGAGTAGGGGTCGACTTCCGCAACCGTCGACGGAACAAAATCGCAGGGGGAATTCGCTCTGCATCTGTTGAAGAGACTGGAAAAATCAGCCTGCAACTGGAGTCTGATCAACACCTTGGGAACTGCCCCAAGTACATCACCGTGCGGGCATTGGCGCATGAACAGCGCGCCGCTGAACTGGTGCATGATTCCTTTGACAGCCACACAACTGCTTTGCCGGATGCGGCCAAGGCGGTCGTGGATCAGGCCAGCACGGTCTTTCTGGCGACAAAGCACAGTGGAGATGAAACCGCTACTGGCACGAAGACGGATATGGGGGTAAATCATCGTGGCGGTGCACCGGGTTTTACCCGCATTTACGAAGAAACCGATGGCGACGATATCACTACCTATCTGGTTTTGCCCGACTATTCCGGCAATCGCTTCTATCAGTCCTTGGGCAACATTGAGACTGACCCAGAGGTCGGCCTTGTCTTTCCAGACTTCACCACGGGTCATGTCCTTTATGTCACGGGTAAGGCCGAAAACCTGATGGATGATGAAGCGCCAGCGCTCATGCCGCGGGTCAGCCTGCTTACGCGCATCAAAGTTACAGGGGCGGTTTTTGTGAAAGACGGCCTGAACCTCAGGCTCATGTCGGAAGAGCATTTCTCGCCCTATAATCCGCCGGTAAAGCCCTTGCGTCAGGAACTGGAACAGATGGGGCATGCACTCGTTGCGCACGAGACTGCAACCCCAATCACTGCCACTCTTGTTTCGACGAAACCGCTTTCTGAAAGTATCACAACTTTCAACTTCGATCTGTCACAGCCGATCAACTCACCTTTGCCGGGTGGGTTTGGTGTTTTCGATTTCTCTGGGCTTCTGGACACGGGGTACAGCCACATGAACGAAGCTAACCCTCAGCTTGTCAACGAGGACTTCGTGCGCACCTGGACGCTTTCGAATGCGCCCAGCTTTGCGGCAGAAAGAAATGCGTTTGCCGCGACCCATCAGGTCAGCGTCACTGTCAAACGTAAACCGGGCGGCTTGATGTCGAATGCTCTACATAACAATGCCCAAAAACTGATCAAGGACAGACTGCCGATTGAATTCAGAGGGTCTGGCGCGGGGTTCACCTGCTTTTCGCAAGGCGCCAAAGACACGCCTCCACATATCCCATCAAAGGTTCTGTGGATCGCCGGCGGTGTCGGCATTACCCCATTTATGGCGATGTGGGACGGCATCCTCCAGTTGGCGAACGCTCACCCGCAAACATCGACCGACATCGTCCTCCTGTTTTCTGGTCGTGGTGATGACATCAAAGTGCTGGAGCATTTTGCCGGGCAAATTGGTCCTGTCCCAGCCAGTGTGAAACTTCGCATTGTGGCGTTTCAAAGCGTCGGAGATGACCCATTGGTCGCAAAATCTGCAAGGGATGATCTGCGTCTAGCATTTTCTGAGGATGCGCTGCAGACCGAAGAACGGCGCGCGCAGATTGAAGATATCCAATCCATCTCCGCACTCAACACGCGAGAAGTCTATATGTGCGGACCCGATGCGCTAATGACGTGGAGCGAAGCAGCGCTCACTAAACTAGGCGTCGAAGAAGGGAGACGTCATCGCGAGTCCTTCGTCTTCTGATTACAAAATTCACAAAGCCAATGACCATTTTTACCCGCAGTTAGTGAATTCTGAACCAGATTTTTGCTGCAGTATGTACGAATGGCTGATTTATCCACCGCGCGGCAGCACTAAATTTTACACTGACGCAGCAGTTCCCGCGCTGCATGCGCGCGCAGCGAGAAAACCGAATTCACAGGTAGGGCTCAAACCAGACCTCGGAGGCGGCGCAGCATGTGAATTGAGGGATACCAGGAGCGGTATCATGGACGGCCCGGATCGGATGAGGTGGTTGGCTCCTGCACCATCGACATCGAACGTGCCATAGTGCAGCTTTCATGCGGTAGCTTGTTCACCTTCAAGGTCCCAATTAGAATTTTCGGAACGAATAATCACTGAGGGACGTAGCCATGACGCCTGATATCCAAACAGCCCGAAAATTGGCGCAAGATCATTGTGATGCCTGGACGAACAAGGCTCCGGATCAAGTCGCCAGTCGGTATTCGGAAAATACAACGATGATTATGAATGGTGGCGAACCGATGAACAGTCGCTCGCAGATCGGTGAAATGGCGACCGGTTTCATGACTGAATTCCCCGACCTAGTGCTTAACCTCGATACTGTTCTCGTAGCCGATCATCACATGGTTTACGCATGGACGTTCGAAGGCCAGCACAAAGATACAGGAAACAAAGTTCGCTTTTCGGGTTGGGAAGAGTGGGACCTCGATGAAAATCTAAACGTGACCAAGTCGCTGGGGTGGTATGACGGCGCAGATTACGATCGTCAGGTTTCAGGGACGTAACCGCTCAAATCGCAAACACACTAGCGGTCGATTTTGGGGTCAATGGTGGCCTCTGGTCAGCGCAGCCTTTCCCGTCGCGATACGAAGTCACTTGTGGGGGACGGCCCAAAACTGCCGTTGACAGAGAGGCATCTTTGCTGCGATGCGGCCCGTCAGATGAGACATTCGCCGCGGGCGCAAAACCGAGATCGAGTCGAACTCACGGTTTGCGGACAAAACTGCCCTTGGGGCTAAGACGGTTTGGGCGTTGCTGCATAGCAAATGCTTCAATCTTTTTCAGCGGAGCTGAGCCTATATTGGTCCGCTAACGCTTTTGGCACGTATCTCCAGTATTACCACACACTGTGGACCGCGTTGTCGGCCAATACCTTTTCTCATCGCCAGCGCGGGTTCTAGAGACGCCTAAGCGTTTCCAGTTGGGTCATTGATAAAGGTAATGGGAGTAGAAACATGACTAATAGATTGGACGTTAAATCAACGTGGGATTCAGTAATGAACGAAACTAAGAATCCTCTAAAAAACCAGTCCCTTCCCACCGCCCATTTGCTGATGCAAATGCTGGCCTGGATGTGGAGCGCTATCTTTTCGCTCATGGTTGGAAGCTACTTTGTTTTTGGCGTAACGGCTGCGGCTCACACAATGCTAATTGGCGGTGTTTTTATGACCTTGCTGGTGTTTCAAAAGTCTGAAGCAGCTAGTTCTGATCTACGATAACCCGCAAGGCTCATACAATACCGGGATTGGGGGGCGCGTTTGGAGACATCTTGTGCTGTAAACGAACTGGCACCCACTTTCGTCTCTCGCTCTGACAGCCTTACGCCCAGATAAATATGGTCGAGTTTGGGCTTGAAGCGGCCATTCGCGGCAACTTGCTTGAACGTCTACTTTGCGGACATTGCTGCCGTTCGTTGCACTTGGTTCAACGGCGGCTTTCTATACGCATTAAGTAGTCGCCTACTATTTCTTCCCAGAGAGTTGGCTGAAACATCAACCAATGGCCTCTACTGTGGCCAGAAACAGACACGACATGAACTTCACTCTCAGTGCCCATCTCTTCCATTGCCGCAAGGTTCGATAGCGAATGTTCAATGCTGTAAAACGCGTCGTCCTCGCCATAAATTGACAACACCGGTCCATCAAAGCTTCCAGTCCGCCGAAAAAGTGTCGGGTTGATTTCGGGGTCTCCGAAACCTTCTCCTATCCAACCCCCAACGAAGTTAATCACACCGGCAGTATTCTCTGGATCGTCTCCTGCTTGCATGAGGGCTACGACGCCCCCTCGCGAAAACCCTGAGAGAAGGACGGGTTCCGGACTCACATTGGGTTGCTGCTGCAACGCTCGCAGGGCAGCGTTTGCATCGATCAGAGCGCGTTCCGCCCCTGCCAAGGATATCTGCGTGTCCGGCGAATATCCTTGCGACCGATCCTCAGCAAAGCCCTCATCGTACAAACCATCAGACCCACCCCGACCACGACGCTGAGGGAATGCGGCAATCCAACCGTGGGCGTTCAGAACATCTGCAAGCCAATCGTTGGCAAAGAACCGATTAAAAGCCTGTGGATCAGTCCCGTAGCCCGTTGACCCGTGATGAACGAGAGTCAGCGGGAACGGCCCATCACCAGCAGGCGTATAGACTGCGACCGCAAGCTCAACTTTCGAACTGCCTTCTTGCAGTTCTGTTGCAACGAATTCGCGCGTACCGAGCTCGAACCACTCGCTGGTCGGTGCTGCCAGTACAGCTGTGAGAGATTGCCGCTCCAATATGGCAAAACGATCCTCAGTCGGATTGATACCGCGCAACCGTCCAGTAGCTGAAATTGAATATCGCGCAGCGAAGTCGCTATCGGTGAACACCAGAGTGTCGCCGTCCAAACGCGCTTGGCTGCGGAACCAATTGCGAATGCCATGCTGGCCGCGTCCCACTGAATAGATGACGCTGAATAACCCGTCTTCGCCTTGGCTTTCAACGACGAGAATGTGACTTCTCCAAGTGTCCCATCTTCCCGTCCAAACCCCGAGGAAGGGCGAATTGTCGTGGGCGGTGATTTCGACATCGTCGGGCAGGGGTGCGTCACCCACGAGGATTGATTCCTGTGCCAGTGACTGACTGCTCAGAATGAAAAGTGTGGCGATTGCAAAGATGACGCGCATGGCTGGTTTCCGAATTTCGCAGTCTGATACAAGGCATTCCCATTAGAGCACAGAACGTGGGCACGTATTAAGTGTTTGAGCCACTAAAACTGACATTCGCCATCTTGCAGAAACTCGGGACTTTGGGCTCAAGGCAGTGATTTGCTGCGGCTAGCATCAATGAACGCTCTGCGGACTGAGCAGCCATTTCGGAATGGGGCATTAGTTCACCAGGAGGACGCGGACAGCATCAACCCTGGATTGAGCAAAGAGGCAGGGCGCCTCATTGTCGCGGATTTTTGCGAGTTGTACTGTCGATAAGAACGACCAATCGCTCGAAGGAGGTGACATTGCAGACGAAAGTGCTTTGATCGGATCGTGGAAGATGGACGCCTGGACGCGCACCTAGGTCGAGACGGGGGAGACGACCGACGCCCTAGGGCCGGATCCAATTGGGTATATAGCATATCATGCTGATGGTCGGATGATGGCCACGGTCTTTCGCCGCGATCGACCCGAACCGGGCAAGGACGACTGGTCTCAGGAGCAAAAGGCGCAGATGTTTGATGACATGCTCGCCTACGTCGCGTCCAACACGCTTGAGGAAGATCGCGTCATTCACCACGTAGATGGCTCATGGAACCCCAAATGGGCCGGAGACGTGTCTCGTCCGATCAAGTTTACGGGGGATCGGCTGGTGATCAGCGGCGCCCCCGGCATCGACCCAAGGACAGGTGAAGAAGTCGTCTACCAAATGGAATTCACCAGGGTTTAGACCCGCCTAAGCCATTCGATACGCAAGCACCGGGACGACGACTACTGCAAGCTCTATGAGTGTCAGCCACTGTCCACAGCCGACGTCCGCGACGGGGTGCAAGAGTGACCGGATCGCGGACAAAGCCGACATCGGGTCGGCTTGCTGCTCCTACTGCGCAGTGGCTTCGTAAACTCAGCCATTTTGGAACCTATGCGTAGCGGGCTAAGAACAGACCTCAGACACCTTGCCAATACGGTACGTCCCAATGGTGCATGCGGTGAGGTACTCCAGAAAGCTTTCAAATGAAGTGTGATATTCTATGCTACTGAAGTTGCCGGCTGCCTCAACCTAAGTTCCTCTTGCAAGATCCACTGGACTTTTCAGATCCCGATCGTAAATTCGCCGCTTAGTTCGAAAGGGGTGCCCGTTTGTTGACTAGGACCGCTTCAACCGTTCTCGGGGCTTTGATTTGGCTTTGTTTCGTTGCTCCGCCTTCTACTGCTGAAGTACTGCAGCATTGGGTTCAACTCGGGCCCGACAAGACAATTGTTGTTCGAGCTATCTCTACATCTTCTAGCTGCCCTTTGTTGAAAATCGACGGGCGTGTTGTTGCAATGCATAAACGTGCTGCTCCAGATGACCAATTTCCGGAAATCGTTTGCGAGCATCGTGCCCGACAAGATTCACAGAAGATGGAACTTGAGGGAGACACGCTACCAACCTTGAGTCAAAGCGTACAGCGTATTGCCGTGATTGGAGATACTGGATGCCGTATTCGCAGATCCAGAGTACAAGATTGCAATGATCCCGATGCCTGGCCATTGAAATCAATTGCCGCAGAAATTGCGTCCAGATCGCCAGACTTGGTCATCCACGTTGGCGACTATTTGTACCGATCGGCAGAGTGCCCCGAACCGGAGAAGTGCGGTGGATCGCCCTTTGGTGACAATTTCCAGACGTGGTCTGCCGACTGGTTGGATCCTGCAGATAGGCTGCTCAAGCTCGCTCCATTTGTTTTTATAAGAGGTAATCACGAAAACTGCGGACGCGGCAGCAAAGGATGGTTCCGTTATTTTGCCCCAGGTTTCGTTCCCTCAGATTGTCCAGCTGTGACCGAGCCGTGGATAGCTTCTGTCAACGGCCTCAATCTAATTGCATTTGATTCATCCGCAGGCCCTGCACCTCAAAGCAGCACTGAGTTGTTAAATGTTTACGGTAAGATGGCGCGAGATTTGTTTGCAAATATCAGCGGAGAAACTTGGTTTCTTACTCATCGCCCACTTTGGGTAAACATGCATGCATTCGGTGAATTGATCGATGGTGACGACACACAGCGCGCAGCATTCAGTAGAGCCATTCCAGAAACAGTAAATCTTTTTCTTTCTGGCCATATTCACGCTTTTCAAGCAATCGACTTGTTGGACGGGCCGGTGCAGGGTATTAGCGGCAACGGCGGGACGCAGCTTGATCCGATGCCCACAGGTGTTGTCACCGATGTCAAAGTTGCCGGAAATTTGGCGAGTGTCGTCGCGAACAATGGTGATTTCGGCTTTCTGATGTTGACCAGACAAGCCGATAGCAATTGGTTGATGGAAGCGATCGATGAAACAGGAGCGGCTCGGAACCGATGCCGTTTAGTCAGGCGTGCGCTTTCCTGCGAGTGAAACAAAGCCAAATCTTAGCAGCATAAATTCGCTTTAGAATCCTTCTCCAGGAGGTCAGTCTCGCGCCCCTGTGCAGCATCGCTGAAGCGGGATACTTTGGCCAGAGTTAGTAGCGGACAGCGGTCATTATTCGTGGTCATTCCGAGAAATTTTGCCTGAAGGTCTGCATTGAACTGCAGCGGACGTTCGCTGAAATCTGCTGAACGGCAGAGTTGCGGGACAAAGCAGAAGTATGAACTCGGCCGCGAGAAAACCTGCGTACACATCTGGCAAACAGGCTCAATGCTGTGATCAGAACCTGACCCTAAACGCCAGCCCAACCAATGGCGCTGTTTCATAGCTCTGACGACTAATTTCCGCTCCATTCGCATCATCTAGCGTCAGGCGGCCGTCAAATTCTGCGCCCGCAAATACGCTCAATGAAACCCCAGGATTCGGGTTGTAGCCAACAGAAAGAACTACAGGGATACTCTTATCTTCACCTACTCCACCCGGGGCAAGGTCACTCCCATCCAACCTGAATCGAATCCTTTCCGACCGCGCGGTCAACGATAGGTCTATCGTGTCATTCAACGCATAACTCAGTGTCAATCCGGGACCTTGCGTCGCTCCTACACCAGAGCCAGTGTTCAAGTTCCAGCGATCATTTATGTCCCAGTCGACCAGCAAAGCCGGAAAAAAATCAGCACTGCCATCGTCAAATTGAGAAAACGCACCAAAGGCCGGGCCTATCGTCAGGCGCTCGCTCAGTTGCCAAGCAATACCAGCAAAAACACCATAGGTTCTGCCGTCAGATGAGGAGGCCCCGCTTTGATAGTCCCACCTGATTTGTGGCGACACAAAAACCGTTGTAGTATCACCCACACGAAACCGGACAGGAACAGCAATACGAAGGTCACGGATGTTTTCCCAAGGCTGGTTGTTCGGTTGGCTGAAGTTATAGTCCAGCTTGCCGAAGCTGGTGGAAAGCCCAACGGAGTTTCCTTCTTCCAGATTGTAAAGTGCGGTGACACGTAGAAATGTTCGACTTGCAGAGAACCCGCCACCGTCACTCAACTCCGCGTCCCCTTGAAACGCGGCAAGCCCATCAATCTGATACGCCCAACCTAGCCGGGGCTGTGCAGCAGAGGGAAACGCTGTGAACCCTAGGGAAATAGTTCCGAAGCAGCACGTTAGAATAAGGTTTTTCATATGACATTTCCTACGTGACGCTGGATTTCCTTTGGGTCGATATTCCTGAACGAGCGGTTCGAGTCCTTTAAAGTCTGCTAGGCGGGACGAAGCAGCCTTTCGCAATTCGTTGAACAATACCCGAACATTCAGCGCTAATGACAGGCGCTTGGACTGCGCATTTTGTTTCGACATCTCGCCTAGTTTCAACTCTCAACCAGCTCATAGTGCTTAATCGTTCTAGCTTCGACCAATTCGGCTTCTGCCGCATCGACATGTGGCGACTGGTAGTCTTCCCCAACAAAGGCTTTCAGAGAGGCAAGGTCTTTCCAGATCATCACGAAACTGAACTCTCTCGGACTATCTGAGCGAGATGCACCGGGAAGAACTTGTACGATACCCTTGGTCCCCCTCATTAATGGAATAGCGGTATTGTGAAAGAACTCACCGAACTCCTTTTCCTTACCTTCTCGAACCAATACCTGAAAAATGCGCATAATCATCTTACCCCTCCTTTTGGTTTGGCGGGGTCTCCGTCTGCATGATCGCCTCAAGATCAACTCATAGCAGCACGGCTTAAAAATGTCGCCTATGGGCTCACTGCCGCCGTTCCGGCTCGACCCAACTGGTGACCGTTTCCAACCTGCGAATGTCCTCACATCGTGGCACTGAGTTGAAAACGCAGAACTATACCATCTTTGGAAATGGCCGCTTTCGGATTGTTCTTCAGACTTGAACTACTGCGCCGCCGCAAGTCGGCTCTGAGCCCAAAGCCCCGGATGCTGCAGCGTTCTTGAAAGTCGGTTTCGGAGAGTTTGGTTTGCCTTTTATCGGCGGCGCCGTAGAAGCCAAAAACTGAAGCTGAATAATTCAAATACAAATGCGCCGGCAACTATGCCAATGAACAAGGGGAGCCCAAAGAATGCGCATATCGCCCCGCCCAGCGCGGCACCTACGGCTGCGCAGCCTATGACGAAGGCTGCCATTAGTATGAAGTCTTTCAAGTGCCACTTCAGGCCTTCGCGGAACTCTGACTTCCAGTTTCGTTTCGTGCGATATTCCATCACCTGACGTTGATCAAAAAAGAATGTCCCTAATGCGGCAACTCTATTCTCGAACCTTGACGTATTCAAAGCGGTCATTGGAGGATGTGCAGCGAGTTGGCGCTTCGTTCGCAAGTTTGACATCGGCCACCAAAATCTTGCTGCGGTTGGGACGAACGGCAGCTTTTCCTGCTGCGAAGCGGCTATCGGCTTAACTCGTGGCATTGCTGCAGCTGCGAATTATGGGCTTTGTCGATCTCACCGAACGCGGACAGCGTTGCCGTTCGCCGCAACAACGCGAATGACGGCTAGCGTTTCTTAACTCTTCTCAGATTAAATTCTGTTCCATCCCGCCTTCGTCGACTCTCAAATCAGATAGCATCCGATTTGCCCATGACAAAGCTCCTGAAGACAGCAAGAACACTTCAGGAACGACAAGCCACTCACCGACCCAAACACCGCCAGAGCGCTCATGTTGGTGCAGAGTCAGTTCCCCTATTTGCTCCGACCTTTGGCGCCCCAATCTTGCTACGGCCTCGGCAAATTCACTGGCCCGTTGGTTACGTTTGTGATGCATTGAGGATGACGCACCCCTACCGTTTTCATGGCATTCGCAGACCTCACCGATATCACTGGATGAAAGCAGGTTGATGTTGTGGGCTATTTTGCAGATCGTCGCACACAGCGCGCCGAGGGCGGTGACAATATCGGCCACGCCGTCACGCGCGTTTTGCCAATGAGGTTCTGCAACGCCCAAACCAAGCGCCTCTGCCATTCGCACCTTTATCTCTGTCCCTGTTCCATCGCTATAATTTGACAAATCCCCTAGCGGCCCGCCGATCTGAACGAACACCCCACGCTTTTCCGCTTCGGTGATCACCTCGCGACGACGTAGAAGCTCCTCGAGCCAGACTTCAAACTTGGTCCGGAGTAGCATCGGGATCGCGTGTTGCCCGTTGGTGCGCCCGATCATTCGCGTGTTGGGGTGCTCCTTGATCAGGCCCGTCAGGGAAAAAACGAGCTGATCGAGGTCGCTCAACACGGTCGCCAGACCGAGCTTCATTTGCATCGCAAGCGCTGTATCCATGATATCTTGCGTCGTGCTATTGAAATGGACGAACTTGGCGAGATCCTCGCCGACGTGTTCGCGCAGTTGTCCGACCAATCCCACAATGGGCCGCCCAACAAGCGCCATGTCCTGCCGCAAGCGCTCCTGATCGAGCTTTCCGATGCCAAACCCGTCGAGTGCAACAACAGCTTCATTCGGCACGAGACCCGCATCACTTTGCGTACGCGCCAGCGTTTGTTCGACTTTGATCCAGGCAGAGATTGTCGAGGATTCAGACCAGATGTGCCGCATATCTGTGCTGGAAAAGCTGCCTTGCATGAGCTGCCATTCAAGCATCGCCCAACCCTCCCTGCGCCAGTTTGCGTTCTTTTAAGATGCCGCGAATGCGAAAGGCAATAGCCCCGGCACCAAGGATCAGGAAGGCAAGCGCGATCGGGCGTTCAACAAAGATCAGCGCGCCGCCATCCGACATCAGCAGGGATTGCCGGAACGTCTCTTCCGCACCTTTGGCCAGAACGAAGGAGATTACGAATGCCGCAATGTTGAAGTCATGCTTGCGCATCAGCCAGCCGACGAAACCGGCAAAGGTCATAACCGTCACATCGAACATCGAGCCTCGTGCTGAGTATGCCGCGACGAAGGCTGTCATGAAGATCAGCGGATAGAGAACGTTGGTCGGGATTTTCAGGATTAGTCGGGCGACTTGTGTGGCTCCGAAATAGCCGATCAGGCCATACACGAGGATACCAAGCATCCCGCAGGCAAAGAGTTTGTAGACAAGTTCCTTGTCAGTCAGAAATAGCGTCGGCCCGACCTGGATGCCATGGATCAGAAACACGCCCAACAGGATCGCGCCGATGGTCGAGCCTGGAATACCCAAAGTCAGCAGAGGAGCCATGGACGGGCCGGACACCGCGTTGTTGGCCGCTTCTGGCGCGGCCACGCCTTCCAATGCGCCCTTACCCCATTGCTCAGGGTTTTTCGCACGGCGCTTGCCTTCTCCATAAGAGATAAAAGCCGCAATCGCTGAACCCAGACCTGGCAGAACACCAATGCCCGCACCGATAAACCCACCGCGAAAAGCATGAGGCAGACACGGTTTGTATTCCTCCCATGTCAGATCATTGCCATCAGCCGAGCTTTCGTTTTCTTTGGTCTCACCTGTTGCTTTGCGCCGCTCTTCAAGTTGCGCAAAGACTTCGCCCAAGACAAAGACACCGATCATCAGCGGCACCAAGCCGATGCCATTGGACAAGTCGAACGAGCCGAATGTGTAGCGCTCTTCGCTGGAAATCGGATCGAGCCCCACCATTGCCACCAGAATTCCCAGGAGCGCGGAGGCCAGACCTTTAACAATGGATTCTCCGATCACCGAACCGATCACCACAAAGGCGGCAAAGTAGATGGCAAAGGTTTCTGGAGGTCCCAGCTTCAGAGCAATTGCTGCGATGAACCCGACACCAACAACCAAAAGAACGTCGCCCATGAGATCGCCGATCACGGATGAGATTGTGGCAACTTTCATTGCTTTACCCGCCTTACCAGCGCGAGCCAGTGGATAGCCGTCAATCTGCGTCGCAGCACTCGCGGCTGTACCAGGCGTATTAAACAAGATTGCTGCGATGGAACCGCCATAGCGTCCGGATTTTCCGATCACATAAAGAAAGGCGAGAGCAAAGAGGGGCGACATATAGAAGGTGATTGGCAGCAGCATCGCGATTGCTGCTGAAGCTGTCAGACCCGGCGTTGCGCCCACAATCATGCCAACTGTGGCAGCAAGAACGATGGCAAAGAGCAGCATCGGATCAGTGATGACCGAAAGAAGGGCGGGAAAAATTTCCATGAGACTTACCTCTGTATCCAGCTGAGTAGGTCGAACACTTCGCCGTAGGGCGGGAAGACACCAAGCAGCACAAAAAAGATGAGGTGAAAAACCAACGGGCAGATGACTACAGAAACTGCAAGGCCGATCCAGCTCCGCACACCGAACAAATATAGCACGATGGGAGCCACGATGGCCGTAGGTAGTAGATACCCGAACCAGCGGAATGACTGTTGGTAGACCAACGCAATGATGAATAGTGCGATGATCTGAACAGTCGCCCCATTATCTGTGCTGGCGGCGGCGACATCGCCTGTCTGACGGGATGCACCTATCAGCAAGAGACCAGACAAGCCCAATAGAGCGACGGATGCGGCAAAGGGAACAATCCCGGCCCAGGTATCTCCGGGCGATGCAGCGGGCACCTGCCACGCGCCCCAAATAGCCACAAGTGAAACGGCCGCCAGCACCAAACCTTCGGCATAAGCGCGCATGTCATCCTCCCTCAACAACGCGTGGGCAAAAAAAGGCCGGGGGATCATCGATCCCCCAGCCTTGAAGACTTAATTAGTCAGACTTTCGACCAACGGAGCGGCGTCCTCTTTCATAGCGCTAAGCGTTGCCTTGGCATCCGCACCATTCTGATAGACAGGACCGGTCCCACGCGAAGCCAGCAGCTCGGCGAACTCGGGCTTAGCCGAAATCTGCGCAAGCGCGGCTTCCATCGCTGCGACCACCTCGGCAGGCGTACCCTTCGGAGCAAACACGATCACCGGCGAGGAGACAGCAGCAAACGGAATGCCCAATTCTCCAAAGGCAGGTACATCCGTCATGATGCCGTCGCGTTCCTGGCCGTTGACCGCCAGCGCGCGCAGTTGGTCCTCGAAACCGGCAAGCTGTTGTACGCCCAAGAAGCCGAAGTCGGCTTGCTCACCGATGAGAGCAGCACGGGTCGGGCCACCACCTTTGAATGGAACGTCTTGCGCTTCGATGCCGTTATTGGCCAGAAAGCCCAGACCGCCTACATGGTGGAAACCACCGCGGCCTGAATGCGCCCAACGAAGCGAGCCAGGATCAGCTTTAGCCGCGTCGATCACGTCTTGAACGGATTGAAACGGGCTGCTTTTCGAGACCATCAGAGAGGTTTGCAATTGGCCGACCTGTGCGACGAACTCAAAGCTGTCCAGCGCATCAATGTCGGTGTCGCGGGTCATGGTGGACAGCAAGAACGAGCCCCCTGAGGTCATCATCATAGTATAGCCGTCGGGTCGGGCGCCGACGACAGAATTGGCTCCATTCAAGCCGCCCGAGCCAGGTTTGTTCACGACCACTACGGGGACATCCAAAATGCCATCAGCTGCCGCCGAGATGGCGCGAGCATAGGCGTCAGTGCCGCCACCCGCCTTGTAAGGCACGACCAGATTGATCGGGCGTTTAGGCCAGTCAGCCGCAAAGCTTGCTGTTGCTGTTGCCGCAAGGGCGATGCCTGCCAGTGCGGCAGAAATGAGTGTTCTGCGTTTCATAGTATCCTCCCTAATTCCTCTCCTGATCTCACCTAGCAGATGATGGAGATTGCGAAAAATGCAAAGGTGTTTAGTTTACTTGCAAAAAGTGCAAGTGACGGTGGCGAACATGAACATCAAAGCGCTTCGTGCATTCAGAGCAACGCTGTCAGAGGGATCGCTCGCAGCAGCAGCAAATATACTGCACCTTTCGCAACCGGCAGTCAGCCGGTTGATTTCTGGACTCGAGGGGGAGTTGCGGCTTAATCTTTTTGATCGAAGCGGCCGGAACCTCACTCCAACACCCGAGGGACTTGCGTTCTATCGCGAAGCTGGTCGCATCCTCGACAACCTGGATGAGATCCCCAGAATCGCCGCCGAGATTCGTGCAGGCCGCACTCAGAACCTTCGGATCGTCGCAATGCCGCGCATCGCCCGCGCGCTCGCCTCCCCCGCTGTTGGCCAATTCATAAGGGAAAATCCTGATATCAATGTCAGCCTCGATGTGCGCGCGCGCAGAGAAGCTGGCAAATGGTTGGCCGGTCGGGAATATGACGTGGGAATTGGTGCTCTACCGGTCGAACACCCCGATATCCAAACCGAGTTGCTATTGCGCGTAAGAGCGCAAGCCGTCGTACCAATTGATCATCCGCTTGCCGATCTTGAAGAAGTTTCCATTGACGTTTTGGCTGAAGTTCCAATTGTTCGCCTTATGCACGGATTGCTCTTGCGCGACCAACTGGATGATATGTTTAGATCTGCAGGGGTGCTGCCAAAACAAACCTGCGAAGTCGCATCTTCTTCGCTGGCATGTGCTCTGGTAGCAGATGGCGGTGGTGTCACAATCGCAGATGAACTCGTGGCCGCCGATGTAGATCAGACCCGTGTTCGGACAGTTCCAATTTCGCCTGAACGCTGGATGTCGTTTGGGCTTCTCTTTCCACTGCATTCAGAACCAAACGAAGCGCGTGACAAGTTCGTTGAAGTATTAAAATCGCATGTCGCAACACTCGCGGCATCGAGCCAGTCGATAGAGGTAGTTAGTTAGCGATTTAACTAGTCCCACTGAGCATTCACTTGGAAACTCGACTTTCAGAGAGCCAAGCATCCAGGAAGCTATCATTGGTGGACAATGCAGCATCGGTATCATCGGGCTCATTGAAGACTTCGGTTCCGTCGCAGCAAAGCCCCCTGCCCCGCAAATAACTGATCACGCGGACGGCCCAAGCCAACCATTGGCCGCACTACTCGACGCCAAAGCGCAGCTTTCGCATTGCTGCCGTTCGTGCACCTTGCAGCATTGTCGATTAGCGTGTGATGGCAATGCACAACGCAACCGCGAATCCCTCGGAATACCCTGCAGCAGTTTAGGACCTGTCTTGCGGCCAATGATCCTGCAGCAAATCTATGGCAGTGCGTCCGGCCTCCAGAGCTCGGTCCGCCTCCTCTTCAGTTCCTGCCAAACGAGCCAGAGTAATCGTACCCATAAGGAGTGCCATCGCAGCCAGGCCCTGGTGCGAGCCGGATTCCGGCGTGTCCTGCAAAAGGGCCGCCATGCGATCCGAAGCTTGAGCGCCCGCGTGCCGGGATGCGCCCTTGGTACGGGCAAGCTCGGTTCCCATTGCCGCAAGCGGGCATCCATGCCGACTGTCTTGAACATGTGCCTGGGACAGGTACTTGGCTATATAGTCCTGACGTTCTTTCCCTCGCCCTTCGCTGGACCCCTCGCGCTCCATTTCGGAAACCACATCATCGACTGCGTGCCGGAAGGCTGCCGCGATCAAATTTTCTTTCGAATGGAAATGCCGGTAGAAACCTCCATGTGTCATTCCGGCTGCCTTCATGACGTCCGCGAGGCTAGTCGCTTCGATACCGCGTTCGCGGAACAACTGTGCTGCAGCATCCAGTATCCTGTTGTGACTGCGCCTTTTTTCCACTTCCGACATTCTCGGCAATTTCGCACTCCTAGGCGGGTTGACAATTAAGATTATATCTATCATCTAAATTATAGATTGCAAGTATCATCTAAAAGGAGCGTGCCTATGCCTGCCAAGCCTAAGATCCTCGTCACCAGCGCAAGCGGCAAGACCGGGCTGCAAGTCGCGCTTCAGCTCAGAGCCAAAGCCTATCCTGTCCGTGCGTTCATACGGCAGAGGGATCATCGCTCTGATATCCTCGAACGCGCGGGCGCTGAACTATTCGTGGGTGACCAGTATTCGCTGAGCGACATGCGCAACGCCATGAATGGCGTGCAGCGGGCCTATCAATGCGCCCCGACGGCACCCAATGGGCTGCACTTCAACGCGGTCTTCACCGTTGCGGCTTACGAAGCTAAGATTGAGCACGTCGTTACGCTAAGCCAATGGCTTTCGAGCGTAGATCACCCGTCGCTGTTTACACGCGAAGTCTATTTAGGCGACATCCTGATCGGCATGCGCCCCGAGATGTCTGTGACCACGGTGAATGTCGGCTGGTTTGCTGAAAACTACCTGATGGTGCTGGGCATGGCGGCCCATCTTGGGCAGTTCACAATGCCGCTTGGCGACGGCGACGTGAAAAAGAATGCTGCCCCCTCGAACGAAGATATTGCACGCGTGGCGGTCGGTGCCTTGACGGACCCGGCACGCCATGCGGGCAAGACCTACCGCCCCACGGGACCAACGCTGCTGTCACCCAACGAAGTCGCCGAAGCAATGGGCCGCGCGCTGGGGCGGCGGGTACGTTATGTCGACATTTCCGAGCGTATGATGGTCAAGGCTCTGAAAGCCCTGCGCCCAGCCAACTATTCGGAAGCGGCAGTCACCCAGCTTGCAATCTATTCAGAAGAGTACAGGCGAGGCGCCTTCGCGGTGAACGCCCCGACCGGGGATGTATTCCAAGTAAGCGGGCACGAACCTGAAGCGTTTGAAAGCATCGTACGGCGCAAGGTCGCTGATCAACCGGACCTGGCACGCAGCCTGTTCGGCAGCATCGGTGCGATCGGCAGCTTTCTGAAGATCCTCACGACGCGCGCCTTCGATCTTGATCACGCTCAGAAGCAGCGAGACTACGTTCAGCTTTCCTCTTCGTCGTACTGCCTGGACGACGCGACATGGACGGAAAAACACCAACCCAAGGACGTACAAGCCGCACCAATGCGCGTTGCCTAACGCAGCATAAGACGAAGGTTTACCCTCCAAGACGAAAGGACCTCTTCATGAACGTTCAAGACGAACTCATCACTCGAAACCAAGAATTCTCTGCGGGCTTTGACAGTGCTGGCCTACCGATCCTGCCAAAGTTGCGAACAGTAGTTCTAACCTGCGGCGATGCCCGGGTTGATCCCGCGCACATCCTCGGACTGGAGCTTGGCGACGCGGTTGTGATCCGAAACAATGGCGGACGGGTTACACGCGCCGCAATCGAAGAAATCGCCACCCTCGCCTTTCTGGTGAGCGCTATGACGGAGGGCCGCGAAGAGGGGTTCAACGTCATCCTGATGCAGCACACACAATGTGGAGCCGAGCGGCTGTCCAACCCGGACCTTCAGGACGCGCTGCTGAAAAAGCTTGGGATTGACGTATCCGAATACGCAATCACGGATCAGGAAAGCGACCTTTCGGCAGACATCAAGCGTCTAGCGGCAGCACCGGAGGTACCGGACGCGATCACCGTCTCGGCCTTGCTTTACGATGTCGCCACTGGAAAAGCCCAAGAGATTACTCCAGCCGCTTCACTGGGGACGACCCGGGCCGAGGCGAGCGTATCGCAAACTGCGGCCCGAGCATGAAGGTCTGCCCACCCTCAATTCACTTAAACAGACGCATATCGAAAGGATCGATCAGATGACCCCCACAGTGATATTCCTACTTCAGTTCGCGATGAGCCTCTTTGTCTTTGCTCTGATCGCGGCGTGGTACGTTGCACCCTGGCTTGCACGGCTGTCGGCGGCGGCGGCGCTCTCAATCCTGCTGCTGCCGCATGCTTTCCGACACATCGGAATGAGCTTCATTGTACCAAATCTCAACAACGGAGGGTTGCCCGAGGCATTTGCAACCAGCGCCAGCTATGGCGACTTGCTCTCGGCGTTTCTGGCAATCGCGGCGCTTTTCGCTTTGCGATGGAGATCAATGGCCGCCCTTCCGTTGGTGTGGGGTTTCAACATCCTTGGAACTGTCGATCTGGTGAACGCCTTGCGCCAAGCCGAGGCAATTAACTACTTTGGCCCCACTTGGTTCATTCCAACATTCTTTGTGCCGGTACTTTTGGTCACGCATGTGATGATCTTTGCACGGCTATTGAAGGCAGTTGGCCCCAAGACAGCCTCGGCATGAGAGGACAGGTATTGTTCCAGGGCAGGCAGCGCTGCTGCCCGCCCCACTGAGTCTCACGGCCCAGAGCCGACCTTGAGTACGGTCTTAGAATGTTGCGGTGCGGCCCGTCGAAGCTACCATTCGCTGCGGCTGCATGATCGACGGCAGAACGAATTCACACTCCGCAGATTGAAGCGGCCGTTCGTCGCATTACAGCAAGCAATCCCGGAAGGTTTAAAACCAAGCAGCGAAATCCACTTAAGACCGACAAAGCTCGAGACCAATCGAAACAGTACAGATACAAAAGCGCAGCCGTCTTAGTCAGGGATTTCCACTGTTCCGACTATGTGAGTTCGCCTCAGAGGCAACGCTTGGTATGCTGAGGCGATATCTGTTGTCGCGATGCCGCTGCCAGTCATCCCTTCATAGCGCCCCGTCCCGGTGATGATTTCCCAGGTGTTTGCCGCGCCTTTTTCTCCTGCCTTCCATCGCATGGTAAAAGTGTCATCACCTTCACCGAATACGCATATTCCATTGATCGAGTTGGTGCCGTCTTCGAACCCAAATCCCGAACCCAAACATCTGGCGGGCCCGTCATCCATTGGACCTTCAATTACTTCGAAACCACCAGTGTTGTCCGTCAGATGAAAAATGTGATCACCAAGATCAAAATTCTCTTGGTTCAGAGGGTAGACATTGTTGATCTCGATGCGTTGCTCGTCAGCACTGGCAGGAACACCAAGTATCGCCAAAAGCTGGATGATCCATAAGATTCTCATTTGGCTCTCCAAAAAATGTCACTCATCTTAAGGGCCTTCAAAGCATTTACAATCAGCAAGAATGCTGATGACCGTCCACTTATAGTGTGTGGGGAAAGCGCTAATACAATCTCGAGATTGGGCCTTCACGGTCGTTAGATCGGACACAGAAAGTTAAGCTGACGGGTAAATCTGCCCGACGAGGTGGCCCAAATCGGCCATTGGCAATGGCTTGATGCATCCGCGGTTCAGCCCGCCGAAGGGGGTGTTCGCTGCGGTTGCGAGTTGCCCGGGAAGATGAGGTCATTCTCACGGCAGACACCCTGTCGCCGCCCTAAGGTTCACAGGAGGCCCAAGACAATGTAGGTTTCTTGTGAAAGCATAACGGCAATAGGCGTAGATCAGAATGGCCCGACAGCTCTCACTCGAAGGTGATAAGACCTTTCTGGTTTACGCCGGCACTGGCACCGACCTGATATTCAATCATGGAGTTGAGTTACCCGGTTTCGCGTCGTTTCCATTGCTGGAAGAACCTGGCACCAGGGCAATACTGGCCGGTCAAATGCAGGCACTTGTCGATCTCGCCCGAGAAATGAATGTCGGATGCATCCTTGATGCGCCCACTTGGATGGCGAACGCCGACCGGGCAGCGCCCTTGGGGTACAATGCAGAACGGCTCAGTGAGGTGAACAAAGATGCGGTGAGTTTGATGGAGGACCTGCGCCAAGCATCTGCTCGCGATGACGTACTGGTGTCGGCCTGCATCGGCCCGCGTTATGATCCATACGCCGACATCCCGCCGGTACCCGTCGAAGATGCACGTCAATACCACGCCGCTCAAATACAAAGCCTGAAAGACACAAGCGTCGATCTGGTCACTGCTTATACATTCAACCGTCCATGCGAGGCAGCGGGTTGCATCCTCGCCGCCCGAGACGCTGATCTGCCAATCATCATGTCTCTGGTTGTTGAGACAGACGGGCGCCTGGTAGACGGAACCAAACTTGTGGACGGCATAGACCAAATCGACGCGGCAACCGGCTCGGCGGCGCTGTTTTTTATGGTCAACTGCGCCCATCCGACCCATTTCGGCAGAGCGCTTGGCAACCACCCCCGACTTAGAGGCCTGGTGGCGAACGCTTCGAGTTGCTCGCATGCGGAACTTGACGAAGCCGATGAGCTGGACGAAGGCGATCCAATTGAACTTGGCAAACAGATTGCCTCGATTGCGCAGCAGAATCCGTCGATTCAAGTATTTGGAGGGTGCTGCGGTACCGACATGCGCCACCTGAAATCGATGATCAGCGAATTGGCGTAGCCAACTTGGTTCAATCTGCGCTTTAACGCCGAGATCTGAGGCGATACCGAGATTTCTTTCCGCAACTTGTTAGGAGCGGCCGAATACAATCATTGATCGCGTTCAAATGCTTATCGGTATTTTCTCGTAAAGCGGACTTTTATGCATGTTGCAGCCCTTCGGGCTCTATAGGGCAGGTCCAGCCGTCGCGTAGAAAGCTCTGACCGGTCGATTTAAACGCCTTGGTTCACACTATTGCTTGTGTATCATGTCACGAAACGGTGCCGCCTTACAGATATACACCTTCCATGGTCGCACTTCTGCGGAGTGACGTTAATGCCCGCTATCGATGATCTCTCATGGCCTGAAGCTTACATTGAGCTTCTGCCGCTGATAACTGACAGGTGGTCAGTGAAGGGTGAAATTTATTTTCACCGACAACTAAGTGCCGGCAAGTCCGGTGCCCTTGTTTTTATTGTCGACATCACTTGCGACGCATTCAGCGGCCAGGCCATTCTCAAATTTGACGCCCTGCCCGATCCGGAATGGAAAGAAAAGGCCGAAACCCAGCGACATCTGGAGGCGTTTGAAGCGGTTCCTGCGTTTGGATCAAAGCATCTGGCACGCATTGTCCATTCTTTGGAACACGACGGTAAGGTCGCGATCCTTTCCACCGTTGTGGCGCAAGGACTTGAATACTCTCTTCCTTGGAATGATTGCGGCTACGAGCTGGCCTTGAACGTTCTTGAGCGGCTGTCGAGAAGCCTGCTTGATGACTGGAACGTCGATTATGAAATGGCGCCCGGATTGCAGTCGCCCGGGGAACTGCTTTCCGGATGGCTCGGCTACAGACTGGACTCTGAACCAGGTCGGCTGCATCACTTTCTTTCGGATGTTTGCGGTCATGACCCGAACGAACGTTGTCTGATGTTTGAAGGGCACTGGTACCCAAACCCGCTGGCTTTTGCCTACGATGAGAACCTGCCAAGCCGGTTGAGCGTAAGAGCGGCAAAGGGTCGGGTGCATGGGGACCTCCATGGTTACAATGTACTGGTTCGAGCGCACCAAAGCCGTGATCCCGATTATTTTCTGATCGATTTGGCGTTGTACGTAAACAAACAGTTTTTGTTTTACGACCACGCGTATTTCGAATTGGCATACCTGTTGGCGCGGCGCGGAAACTGCATACCTGCCCAATGGGATGCCATCCTTGATGATCTTGGCCTCTTTCATTCAAAACACCACACATTGGGGCTTTGGCAGGATGATGTCGGCATCGTCGAATTTGTCAGAGCTTTGCGGCGTGGGGCGATGAGTTGGGTTGAGCGCCACGAAAGCCATCGGCTCAGTTTTATGGAAAGCCAATACTTGCTGGCCCGTGTCGCAGTGGGCCTGAATTTCGCACACAAGAACCTCAGTGTCGCTGCTCGCAGCCACGCATTCTTGTACGCAGCCCACAACCTTAAAGACTACATGACGCTCAACAATGTTGAGTGGCCCCGGCACGGACCAGTTTTCCGCTTTCCGACAGTGGAAAAAAATTTGTCCAGCAATCGAACTGAAACCGAAACACTTGCACCAAAAACAGAGCCGCCGGCCGAAAAAGACCGTCTGTTTGATCAGATGGTCACACAGCTTCCAACACCGCAAAAGCCAGTAGTCGCAGTGCTGCCTTTCGATTGCCTCAGTGGACAAAGCGACACCAATGGGTTTGTGGCGGGCATCAACCATGAACTTGTGACCGAACTGGCAAAAGTGGATTGGCTATCGGTGGTCTCTCCTACTTCAACCAAGCTCCTCAAAGATGCTTCTTTGGCCGGCGAAGAGATCGCACAACGTCTCGGGGCGCATTATTTGGTAGAGGGTAGCGTGCGCTATGACGATCAGCGCGTTCGTGTGACCGCCCATCTGGTAGACACATCAACTGGGCATGATCTTTGGGCTGATCGTCTGGACCACAAAACGGAAGATGTTTTTTCCCTCCAGGAGGAAATTGCGTCAGCCGTTGTCGGGCACATAGATTGGGAGTTGCGGTTTGACTTGCGCGAACAAGCCCGATTGAAACGTGGTGAAATCAACGTGTGGGACAGGGTTCAAAAAGCACTGTGGCATCTGTTCAAATTCACAGATGAAGATACCCAGAAAGCAAACGATATCTTAACAAGAACCATCGATATCACACCAGACTACGCGCTCGCGCACGCAGTGATGGCAAACGCCGAGCTTCGGAAACTGTTCTTCGTCCAGGTCGATGATCGGGCAGAGGCGAAGGAACGCGCGCTCTATCACGCGGAGCGCGCCGTGGCCCTGGATGAACAAAGCAGTTTCGCGCATGCCACTCTTGCCCGTGCCTACACTCAGTATAACAAACACGATACCGCGATTGCAGAGGCACAACTTGCCGTCAGTCTCAACCCAAGTGCAGCAAACGCGCATTTGGTTCTCGGATATGCACATCTGGCAAATGGGCAGGCGAAGCCTGCGTTGTCCCATTTCGAGACAGCAACCCGGTTTGGCCCATCAGGTCCATATTTCAAGGTGAAGCTGCTGGCCAAAGCTTTCTGCCTTTATGTTCTCGACAGTTTTGATCAGGCGGAAACTTGTGCGAGAACAGCGTTGGAGGGCAAATCGGTTGATCCATTCGGCCGTTATGTGTTGGCGGTAATACTGATACGACAGAAAGCTCCGGATGAAGCGAGACGAATAATCAGTCAGAGCAAAGAAAAACGCCCCAACATGACCTGTTCGCGCGTCCGTCTGGCCTTCGAAAACCTGCAAAAAAACGATCTTGACAGATTTGTCGGAGACCTCCGGGAAGCTGGTTTGCCGGATTGAGCTTCACCTTCTGCGGACTGGCCGTGAGGCATAGAATTCCATTCAATTCGCCTTGCCCAAAATGAGGCCAGGCACAATACCGCTGGAAGCACATGTATCAATGAGGCGGATGGTCCGCAGCGGTTGGTCGATGGTGCAAACGGGTTGCGATCAAAACGCCACTAACAATCAGCACACCGCCGAAACCTTGATAGATCTGGAGATCCACGCCCTTTAGGGCTACAGCTTCGACCGTAACGAGTATCGGCACGAGATATGCAAATAGGGAGGCTGTCGACGCACCAACTTCGTTTGTGCCGAAATTAAGCAGGTGCAGATAGATAGCACCCATACCAACTCCGACGAACAGGATCGAGCCCCAGACCTGCCAAGAGTAGTCTAATGGTCGAAATGTGCCAGCTTCATGTATCACAACGAATGGCAGCAGAACGACAATGCCAACAACGAAAATCACGAACAAACCTTCGTCGGGCTTAAGATGCATGTGCCATTTCTTGAGAAGAACCAAATAAAGCCCGCGGCAGGCATTGGAGGCTATCATCAAAAGGAAAGCGAGATGCGGGTTGAAATTGATTAGATTTTCCAAATCACCACGAAATGCAAAAACCAGCGCTCCAAAGAGTGCGATGGCGACACCCAGATACTGAACTGCTCGCAATCGTTCGTTAAGCAACAATGCCGAAAACAAGATCGTGAGCAAAGGCACACTGGTATATCCGGCGCCAAGATCTATCAGATCATTGGATTGGAGCGCTGTATATACAAGCCAGGGCGTAGCCACCACGCCAATGCAAGCAAGGATTGTAGTACGAAGCCAACTGCCCTGAAAATGATGGAATGGGTTGCTCCGTCCCTTCAAAACAAGTGGTAAAACAAATATTGCTGCAATCAGGCAGCGCCAAAATGTTAATACAACCGGATGAACTTCGTTGACTGCCAGATTGCCGAACAAAAAGTTCCCGGCGCTGATCAGCATTGCAAGCAACAATGCCCCGTAAGCCAGTGCAGTTTTGTTCATTTTCATGGTTACATCAGAGCATGACCGGCTTTTGAAACAAAGCTTCAATCGATGCAGCAATTGTGTAAAAACCACCTTAAAAAACTTGCACTGCTTTGACCTCGAAGCTCGGAAAGCGGCCCAAAGGAGACCTTCAGGGTGGTTCTGTGATGCTGGGGTCGCAGCCCTCGAAACAGTTCTGTCGAATGACTGCTTTGCCTTGTTACTGGTCGGCGCCGAATCATTAGATCATCTTCTGCAGTTTCCTATCGGCGCGGATATCGGTCGTGAAATATGACCGCTTGTCCTCGGCTGTGCCTGCGGGCCGCACCACCCCTGTCGAATAGCGTTGCCTCGCCCCCCCCCCCCCCCGCGTTTGCCACGTGGCAGATTAGCAGGAACAGGCAGCTTCGCTGTCTGACCTGCAGATCAGCTCTGATTGTCCGAAAGGGAAGTCAGAACAAACCAAACTGTCTGCGGGAGCATAATAAGGGGGCGGCGTGTTAGTTGATGACGCAAAGGTCAAATTCAACTGATGTCCAACGTTGGGGGCGCCATCTGATGTCGAACGTTCACCTTGTTTCTGGTCCACCTGTGACGGTTGGGTCAGATTCGTGTGACGTTCAACAGGAAACCAGTGGCGGACCGAGGAGTCTTCGAACTTATATTACAATTTTCTGTTTTTATAATGTTTTTAATAATCTGAATCGAACAGTACCACATAAAATACCACAGCATCTCGAATAAAAAGTCACCGTTGGCAAGACGGTTTCCGTGAATCTAGAACAACGGCACCAGTTAAGAAGCGCAATACCGATTAATAGCAACCGCATTCTTTGAACTGTCCTGCTCAACTAATGCCACTGTCGGATGGGTTCCCCTGATTGGCTGGTTTTTCCATGCAGCAAGGGTATTCCAACCTTTTGTTCACACCGGGGCGACAACATTAACCGAACGTGAACAATGTATTCTCTGCGTGTTCAAAGTGTTTGGCTCATACTGCTACCTGCAGGGCTATTTAGAGCTGCCCAGCTTAGTGGAAGGGGAAAAGAATGATCAAGACTGCCATTGAGGTTGAGCTTTGCGTTCCCGCATCGATGCAATCCTCAAGTGCTGCCATTGGTGGCGAACTTTCCAATACTGAAAATTCGAGCAACAATCGCTTCCCTCCTATCGAAAAATCACTGACTGACATCATCAGCGACAAGCGACTTAATGGGGCAAACAGGGACGCCTGAGCCAGCGAGTTGAAGCAAAAATACGCTTCCGGTTTTCGGCGACCAAATCAGGTTTCGACAAAACCCGCTCCGTATCGGAGCGGGTCAATTTTTGTGCGTGTCTTTAATGTGCTCAAAGCTCTTAGAATGTACTTCAGGCAGTCTGATCAGGACGGTGCCAATACGATGCCGGGCCGGCCATGCTCGTGGTAAAGACATGGTCGACCCGGCCACCATCGGCCTGCAGAATAACAAGCCAATACTGTTAGCTGTCCAAGCCAAGCAGTGATTTTACCGCGGCCTCAACCTCGTCAGTGACTGGCTTGTTTGCCGCGTTTTCCAGTGCTTCGCGCTCAGTCAGCCCTTGATCTTCAACGGCCTCTGTCAAGTCCTCGACTTCAGCAACCGCTTGTTCGTATTCGACAGCATCCTGCTTCTCGGTTTCCAAACTTTCAGCCGTGTCGATGGCGTCCTGTAGATCGTTGTTTGCTTCCTCAAGCGCTGCCTCGATGTCTGGGTCGGTGCCACCTGCGTCTTCCAGCGCCTCTTCAAGTTCGGTCACACGATCCTGCTTTTCCTGAACTTCAGTTTGTGCCGCTTCAAGATCCTGTTCGATTTCGGAAACAGAACGATCTGGCGGCGTCATCCCGTCCAGAAGCTCCTGCTGCTCCTCCAGCGCCGCCCGCAGATCATCGCCAGCCAATACCGTTTCACGATAAGTAGCAATTCGGCCGACTCGTGAGTTGGGTGCGGCGTTCAGTAGGGCCGTCTCACTCGCATTCGCTGCGTTCAACGCGCCCAACTCTGACGGATGAGCCCCAAGTAACGAAGCCATTTTGTGTCCTGTCGGACGCTTTTCCGGGCGCACTGAACTGGTGACCGTAGGCGATGACGTGATTGTTCGCGCGGTTTTCGTTGCTTTGGATTTGGGTTTATTGGCCTTGGACTTCCTGCCACCAAATATCTCTTTCAAAGAGAAATTTTTCCCTTTTGAAGATTGAGCTCGCGATCCTGAGATACCAGCTGCTTTGTTACCTGTCTTGCCAGCTGCAGACTTTCCTTCATTTTTGGGTGCGCCCTTTCCTAAGCCTTTGCCATTACTGTTTCCGGCTCCGTCATTTCCGCTACCATGGCCATTTCCGTTCCCACCGCCATTACCACCGGAGTTTCCTCCGCCGTGACCGCCACCGTTGCCGCCGGAGTTTCCGCCACCGTTGCCGCCGGAGTTTCCTCCGCCGTGACCGCCACCGTTGCCGCCGGAGTTTCCGCCACCGTTGCCGCCGGAGTTTCCTCCACCGTTGCCGCCGCCTTTTCCGTTGCCGCCTTTCGCGTAGGCAGAATCAGGAAAGGCGACCGCCCCAACAAGCGCGGCGGAACTCATCAGGGCGATGGCGACCGCTGAGGTTTTCAACAATCCGGAAATTGTGTTTTTCATGGCGTTTCTCGTTGTTCAATTTTGAGTTTCTGTCGTCAGCGCTATTACAAATTTGATTCCGACAGGCAGTATGCCCTTGCCGGGTTCTTGTCCTAGTTTTTGTCATCTAACCCCATCGATGTTGAACCCACGGGAAACTGGTCGTTCATCAACGGTTCATGTAACCTTCGTTAGGTTGATCGGGCGTCAGCGCCCTAAAAAGTACCGAATATGAAAAAGCTTTTGATCCTTGCCTGCCTTTTCGCGGTTCTCCAGCCCGGAGAAAGCGATGCGGCTGCCCGCGAACTTAAGCAGGCGGAGTTACGCAAGGCGACAAGTTCGGGACAAGCCATTCGGCTTAAGAAGGTTATCAAGGGTGTAGAGCGAGTTTTTGGCGGCACCCCAGTTAATGCGCGTGCCTTTCAGACAGATGAAGTCTACTATCGAATTCTGGTCAAAAAGCCGAATGGAAAGATAATCAGCGTTATCGTCAATGCAAAAACAGGTGTTGTTGTACCCAATCGGTCAAGTGTTGGGCGGCAGGTAACTGAAGCTGCTAAGACAGCGCCAGGAAATTCTGCTGCTACATCGCAAGGGAAGTCGGCGAACAATGGCATCAATGGAAACCGTGGCGGCAACGGTAACGGCGGGGGAAACAGCGGCGGCAACGGTGGTGGAAACTCCGGCGGCAACGGTGGTGGAAACTCCGGCGGCAACGGTGGTGGAAACTCCGGCGGTAACGGCGGGGGAAACAGCGGCG
>NZ_JBXWMI010000017.1:0-96412 GCF_059609765.1 Ruegeria sp. YTSC106 | reverse complement strand
TAGCTACTTCTCCTGTTTGCAGATATAGGCAAAGCCTAAACTGCTGGGTGAAGCAGCCGGTACATCCCATTAGTGACAGCCTATTCGGTGCACAGTACGGTTTTCCCAACTTGAAGCAGAGACATACTGAACCCAACATAGGCTTATGCTAAGAGCCATTCTTTGGATAATCGGCATTGTCATTGGCGTACTAGTTTTGGTTTTCGCGCTCGGTGCATTCATGCTTTTTGTGTTTTATCCTGCCAAGCATGCTTTGAATGTTTATCGAATGGATGCGAAGAACGAGCGGATTTGGGAGGAAGGTATTGCCCGTGTTGTGACTGTGGAGGCCGAGCTTCGCACCATGAGTGGCGTTGAAACACTAGAGTCGGACATAATTTGTTATCAGGGTCACTTTGCACGGCCATGGACATTAAAAAATGGCGCGCCAAGGACTGGAAGAACGCCGACAAGTGTCGGGTTCGAGAGCCTACAGACGGATTTTCCAACTGGCGCAACGCTGTATATAGATTTGTATCATCTTTGCGTTGAGGCATTCCGAATAGAAACCAAAGAGGTGCCATTTAAGCTTGATGGTAGCGATATGTATGTCGTTGCTCCCGAACTTAAGTTGTATTGCTCCTTTAGACTGCCCAATCGGCTAAGCGAAAAGTTCTTTCAAACTGACGCTGCATGGGTGAGTTATCCCAAAATTATGGAAATAACCGAGCGCCCGTTAAACTCCACGACAACGATTTCTGAAATGGGGTCATCGGAAACACCTCTAATCGGCTCCAGATTTGGGCAGCGGTGGGGCTTGGGGTTCCGAAGAAGTAACTGGCGCTCTGATGAACAGTGCTGGACCGGTAAGTTAGGGCAGTGCAACGAAGCAATGAACAATTATTGCGGGACTAACCCGAGGTAGTGCAGACACTATATGAAGGTCGGCTTTGTCCGCACAGCGGACTTAGGCGACATCGGTCTTTGCATATTAGGTTTTCTGGATCGCACTAACTCTCGGCACGCATTAGTTGCTGTCGTTCTTCTTCACCAACTGCGCCGCAAAGGACACGCCCGTTCCCGGCCCGGCATAGGTGACCATGATCACGTCATCCAGATAGACTCCGTTGAATATCCCGGCTGACACATCGTCCCCCGATATCCCGGCCTCGGCCAGAACAAAGCGGGTGGGCTCGTCCAACGAAAAGGTGCCCATAGCCTCTTCTACGATCCAATCGGTGTCGCCGATCCGACGCCAGCGATTGGTGGCGGTGATCAGGTTGCCGTCCAGCTTGGTGATCTCCAGCTCCATCTCGGTTTTCAGCAGGCCTTTCCCGTGGTTTGGGTTCGATTTGGCGAAGGCCACCAGATAGGTGCCGTGCCAGGTGCCGACGATCTGGGGAAACCCGCTGCCTTCATTGGCGCTGGAAGGGGTGGCAACCGCAAGGATGGCCACGGCCGCGAGGCTTCGGATGAGCTTTAGTACCATTGGACACGTCTCCTGCATGGGGTGTAATAACCACAGGGTACTTGAGTTGGCGCTTTTGACAAACCCGTGTGTGTAAACACAAAAAAACCGGCGCGGTGGGCGCGCCGGTCTAAGTTCATCCGCCGTGATTGCATGAGTGGTGGCAGATTTATTCAGTTAGGTTCAGCCGAATACACGCCCCAGTGCGCCGTCGACCGCATCAGTGATCTGGTCGATGTCGTCTGCGGTTGCAATCAGTGCGGGCGAGAAGCACAGCGTGTTGTTGCGGCTGGGGATCGAACGGTTGGTGGCCCCGATGATGACGCCCTGCGCCATACAGTCGGCAACAACCGCCTGAACCTTTTTCTCGTCCATGGGCTCTTTGGTGGCCCGGTCGGAAACCAGTTCGGCACCCAGGAACAGGCCCTTGCCGCGCACGTCGCCGATAACTTCGTGCTTATCCATCAGCGCCTGCAGGTTGCCCAACATCCGGTCGCCCATATCAATGCAGTTCTGCAGCAGGTTCTCGTCTTCGATGATGCGCATGTTCTCGATCGCAGCGGCCGGACCGGCGGTGCAGCCACCAAAGGTCGAGATGTCGCGGAAATAGCTCATCGGGTCCGACATGTCGTCTTTGAACATGTCAAAGACTTCTTCGGTGGTCACCATTACGGCAATCGCCGCATAGCCCGAGGCAACGCCCTTAGCCATCGTCACGAAGTCCGGCTTGATGCCGTACTGCTGGTACCCGAACCAGGTGCCGGTACGACCAACGCCGCAGACAACTTCGTCGATGTGCAGCAGGATGTCGTACTTTTTGCAGATCTCCTGCACGCGCTGCCAATAGCCTTCAGGCGCCTCGATCACGCCGCCACCTGCGGTCACCGGCTCAAGGCACAGCGCGCCAACGGTGTCGGGGCCTTCGCGCAGGATCACGGCTTCGATCTGGTCTGCGGCCCATTCGCCGAAGTTCTCTTCGGGGGCGCCGTCCAGCTCGTGCTTGCGGTATTCCATGCAGTGGGGCACGCGCACAAAATCAGGGGCGAAGGGGCCGTATTGTGCAGTACGTTCGTCCTGACCACCTGCCGACATGGTTGCCAGCGTCGAGCCGTGATAGTCGCGGTCACGATACAGGATCTTGGTCTTCTTGCCGCCGTACTTCTTGTGCGCGATCTGGCGCACCATTTTAAACGCTTTCTCGTTCGCCTCAGAGCCCGAGTTGGTGTAATAAACGCGGCTCATGCCGGGCATCTTGTCGATCAGTTGCTCGGCAAAGATCGCGCCGGGGATCGAGCCGGCCGAATTGGCGAAATAGCACAACTTCATCAGCTGGTCGTATACGGCCTTACAGATCGATTCGCGGCCATAGCCCACGTTGACAGTCCAGACACCGCCGGAAACCGCATCCAGATGCTCTTTGCCTTTCTGGTCCCAGACGCGCATGCCTTTGCCTTCGACAATGATGCGGGGGTCATTGGTTTCAAAGGGTTTATGCTGGATCAGATGATGCCAGATGTGGGCGCGGTCAGCCTCGACCACGCGGGAAAGATCGTTTTCGTTGAACGTGCCGTCCATGACAAGTCCTTTCAGTGAGATGCGGTGCACGGGGTGAGGAAACGGTATGCCCCGGCCTATGTTTAAGATGCTTCAGATCACCGCGAATGGCCGGATCTAAGTAGGGCCAGATCGCACCATCCCGTATTGCCAGTCAATAAGGGTATCGTAATACTACGGATTTGTCAGAGCACCAAGTTTATGCTCAAGTCGCGCAAACCGAGTGCAGGGAGGATCAGCAGTTGGCAGCGACCAATATCTATGAGCGTCATTTGGACAAATGCCGGGCGAATTACACACCCTTGTCGCCCCTCTCGTTCATTGAGCGCACGGCGCAGGTTTATCCCGATTACCCGTCGGTCGTTTATGGTGAGCGGCGGTATACCTGGGCTGAAACCTATACCCGGTGCCGTCGGCTGGCGGGTGCCTTGAACGCACGAGGTGTCGTAAAGGGTGATACCGTATCAATTATCGCTGCAAACATCCCCGAAATGTATGAAGCGCATTTTGGTGTGCCCATGGCGGGCGCCGTTCTGAACGCCATAAACACGCGCCTGGATGCGCCGATAGTCGCTTTCATCCTGAACCACGCCGAAACCAAGGCGTTGTTGGTTGATCCCGAATTTTCCGGCGTCGTGAAAGAGGCGCTGGAGCAGGTTGATCATGATATTTTGGTAATCGACATCGAGGATCCCAGCTTTGATGGTGGTGAAAGGCTCGGCAGCCTGACCTATGACGCCCTGATTTCAGGGGGAGATCCCGAGTTTGACTGGTCACTGCCCGAGGATGAATGGGACGCTATCACACTGAACTATACGTCCGGTACAACGGGCAATCCCAAGGGCGTGGTCTATCACCACCGCGGCGCTACCCTGAATGCACAATCGGATTTGCTGGACTGGGATATGCCCAAGCATTCGATATATCTGTGGACCTTGCCGATGTTTCACTGCAATGGCTGGTGCTTCCCTTGGGCCATGGCAGCCAATGCAGGCGTGTCCATCTGTCTGCGCGCCGTGCGTGCCGAACCTATCTATGCGGCATTCCGCGATGAGAAAGTCACCCATTTCTGTGGCGCTCCTATCGTTTTGAACATGTTGGCCCACGCGCCAGATGAATTGAAAGACTTTGACCATCAAATCAAGGTGATGACCGCGGGCGCTCCGCCGCCGGCCGCCGTGATCGAAGCGATGGAGGCGATGGGGGTCGAAGTCACGCACGTTTACGGCCTGACCGAGACTTACGGACCTTCGGTCGTTTGTGCGTGGAAGGATGAATGGAACGACAAGGGACCCGAAGACCGCGCCGCTCTGAAAGTACGGCAGGGCGTGCGGTATACGGCGCTGTCTGGTCTGATGGTAGCCGATCCCGAAACGATGGAGCCCGTTCCCGCGGACGGCGAAACCATGGGCGAGATCTTTATGCAGGGCAATGTGGTGATGAAAGGGTATCTCAAGAACCCTGATGCCACGGATGGGGCCTTCAAGGGCGGCTGGTTTGCATCCGGCGATTTAGGCGTCATGCACCCGGATGGCTATATCGCGCTCAAAGACCGTTCCAAGGACATCATCATTTCAGGCGGCGAGAATATCTCGTCCGTCGAGGTCGAGGGTATCCTCTACAAACACCCGGCAGTCATGGAAGCGGCGGTTGTGGCCCGGCCAGACGAGAAATGGGGCGAAACCCCCTGCGCTTTTGTTGAGCTGAAGCCTGACGCGACCGCGACCGAGGCAGAGCTGATTGTCTTTTGCCGGGACAACATGGCCCATTTCAAAGCGCCCAAGACCGTGGTGTTTGGCACCCTGCCGAAGACTTCAACCGGTAAGGTGCAGAAATTCGTTCTGCGGGATCAGGCGCGGGCGCTGGGCTGAAGCTTGGCAAAGATCGACAGGTCCAGATCCAGCATTTCACCCATCCAGATCGCGCGATCGCGGTGATCGGCCAGATGGTCGCCGGTTTCCGGGTGGGTGAAAACCGAAAGGCCCCGCCGGTTCAGCATCAACCACGGAGTGACCTGATCAAAGGCATCAGCCGCAAAGCTCAACTGGCAGCTCCAGCGCGGGTGGGGGCCGACATTACGGCAATGCATGTGCCCCATCTGGACGGGGAACAGACGGGCGGCCTCTTCGCAGACCTGTTGTGCCGTGTTCTGCGTGTCGGCGTCAAAATAGACATGGGCATGGTAGCCGGTGATCTCGGGCATCAGAACCTCTATTGCTTTGATGAAACAAAGCTAAGTCCGATCGGGCCAGACGCCTAGGCGCACAAGCACACAGGATCTGTGCAAGGTTATTGGGGTGCGTGCGCTTCAGGATGTGCTGCGACAAATGCCGGGTGACCGGCGCAGGCCTTTTCGACCCCCAACAGACGGGGCATGTCCGATAAATCGACCTTCCACCGGCGCGCGTTGTATATCTGCGGTATCAGGCAAATGTCAGCGAGGCCGGGCTGCGAACCAACACAATAGGGGGTTTGTTCAAACTCACCTAACATGGCCTCAAAGGCCTGCAATCCCGGCCGGATGAAGTGCCGCATCCACTCTCCGGGCATATCGGATGGGTCTTTGCTGAGGGCGGTCGCATGTCGTGCAACTGACAGGTTGCAAACAGGGTGAATGTCCACCGCAATCGCATAGGCCAGCGCCTGCACGCGCGCGCGCCCCGCTGCATCGTCGGGCAGAAGGTTCAATTCACGTGTTCTGTCCAGATAGTCGAGAATGGCCAGAGATTGCGTCAGCCGCTGCCCGTCAATATCCAGAACCGGAACGAACCCTTGTGGGTTTCGCGCGATATGTGCGTCACCCTTGTGTTCGCCATCCACGAGGTCGACGACAACCGCGCGATAGTCGATCCCGGTCAGATTCAGGGCGATCCGCACCCGATAGCTGGCCGAGGAGCGCCAATAGTCATAAAGGACGACTTCGCTCACATTCCAATCCGTCAATTGTCGGTCAAGGCGGCGGCGCGAATGGCGTCAGACAACACCTGTTCGTCGCCGATGTGATTGGCCAGCACCAGAACCAGTCGGGCGTTCAGCGCGTCGCTGTCGGCTTTATCAAGCCCTTCATGCGCAGCCAACAGCTCGGCATAGAAGTCGTCAGCATTGTCGATATTCGGGGATAGGATCAGGTCAGACATCGCTTACTCCTTACCACAGGCTCTGCGGATCGCATGCCGGAAACTGTTTTCTTCATAGCTGCCCCGTCGCGCCGCCACGTGCTGATCGGGGCGGATCAGATAAACTGCGCTGGCTGCGTCGCCCAGATAGCGACGTTTCAGCGCCAGGGTCAGGTCATCCTTGACCGACAGCGCCAACCGCGTGACCTCAACCCCGTCTTCTTCCAGCAGCTCTGGGGCATCTGCGTCAATTGTCAAAAGGGTGAATTTGCCTGCCAGTCTGGGCAACAGGAACTCATCACCCAGCGGCGCGTCCGGGCAGGCCGAGCCGGGGCGTGTCTCGGCTGGGCCATCCAGCGCGTCGGCAGAGTTCAGCGAAGAGCTGTCATAGGTGCAAGGTTGACTCAGGCGTCCTGAATTCACCAACGGACGGGCAAACTCGTACTGCTCGCTCAGGTCCAGAACCGCATCCCGCAGAACCCGCGACATCTCGGATTTCGGAGTGATGAAATCGGTCGACCGGCTGGATTTCTGGATGTTCTCATCAGCCCCGTGCACGCGTTCCGCGTTGTAGCTGTCCAGCAGGCTTTCGGGGGCTTTCCCATCCAGCACCAGTTTCAGCTTCCAGCACAGGTTGTCAGTGTCCTGCAGGCCGGAATTGGCACCGCGCGCGCCAAAGGGGCTGACCTGATGCGCGCTGTCGCCTGCGAAAAGGACCCGTCCTTTGCGGAAGCTTTCCATGCGGCGACACTGGAATGTATAAATCGAGACCCACTCCAGCTGAAACTCGACGGCATCCCCAAGCATTGCCTTGAGGCGCGGGATCACATTCTCGGGGCGCTTTTCGCGTTCCTTGTCGATGTCCCAACCCAGTTGCAGGTCAATACGCCAGACATTGTCGGGTTGCTTGTGCAGAAGCGCGGATTGCCCGCGATTGAACGGAGGGTCAAACCAGAACCAGCGTTCCGAGGGGAAATCGGCATCCATGATCACGTCCGCGATCAGGAAGTTGTCTTCGAAAACGCGCCCTTCGAAATCGATACCCAGCATCCGCCGGGTGGGAGACGCCGCGCCGTCGCAGGCGATCAGCCATTCGGTCTCGAGTGTATAAGGGCCTTCGGGGGTTTCGACTTCCAGCCGAACGTGGTCTTCGTGCGTACCGATCGCCTCAACCTTGTTGCGCCCGCGAATTTCGATCGGCGCGCCGTCTGCCTGCAACTCGCGAACACGTTCTACAAAGTAATTTTCAAAGTGGTATTGCTGCAGGTTGATGAAGGCCGGGTTGGCGTAACCTTCGTCCGGTTGCAGGTTGAATTCATAGACCTGACGATCATCGAAAAAGACCTTGCCGCGGTCCCAAAGAACGCCTTTGTCGACCAATCGCTGACCGCAACCCAGCCGGTCTGCAATTTCCAGCGTACGTTGGGAAAAACAGATGGCACGGCTGCCAAAACTGACCTTGTCGTTCTCGTCCAGAACCACGACTTCGACCCCCTGTTGGGCCAGATCGATAGCGGCGGCCAGACCAACCGGGCCCGCACCGATCACGATGACCTTGCGCCTGACGGGCATCGGGCTGTCCTGATCCGGGCTGCGTTCATATCCGTATAGCGGCGTTTCAAAGATCTTGTTCATGGGCTCCCCCCAAACAGATGCACCGATGTGCTGCATATCCTGTCCCCCGGCGACGAGCGCCGGAGGCCTTGGCTTATGGTTTCATCGAATCCCGCCGCAAAAAACGATCTGGATCAAACTCGACCGTTTTTCGTCAACCTTGCAGAGCCTCCCACATCTCCAGATCGCGCTGTGCGGTCCAGATACGGGGCGTGTCGATGCCGCGAGCTTCGTCATAGGCGCGAGCCACGTTGAACGGCAGGCAGTGCTCGTAGATCGCGTAATCGGCAAATTTGGGGTCACATTCCGCTCGGACTGCATCCCATGCTTCCTTCAGACTGCCGCCACGTGCCGCAACTTTGGCCGCCGGGCGGTAGGTGCTTTCGACAAAATCGCGGGTATTTTCAATGGCCGCATTCACCATATCCTTGCCGACCAGCGCATCGCCGCGCCCCGGTGCAATGGCGTCGACATCGAACCACTTGATCTCGTCCAGCGTGTCACCCCAGTCGCTGAAATGCCCATCGCCGCAATAGCAGGCCGAGTGATACTCGACGATATCGCCGGTGAACATCACGTTCTGATCGGGCACATGGATGACGATATCGCCTGCCGTATGCGCGCGGCCCAGATGCATCAGGTCGATCCGGCGGTTGCCCAGATAGACGGTCATCGTATCGCTGAAGGTGGTGGTGGGCCAGGTCAGGCCGGGGATGCTTTCGTGCCCTTCGAACAGGCGCGGGAAACGCTGGAATTCGCTGTCCCAATCTTCCTGACCTCGCTCCACGACCATGGCGCGGGCCATGTCCGACATCACTATCTGCTGCGCGCCGAACGCGCTTGCGCCCAGAACACGTACTGCGTGGTAGTGGGTCAGGGCCACATGCGTGATCGGTTTGTCGGTGACGGAACGCACGCATTCGATCACCTTGTTTGCCAGACGCGGAGTCGCCTGCGCCTCGACTATCATCACGCTGTCGTCACCGATGATCACACCCGAGTTCGGGTCGCCTTCGGCGGTAAAGGCATAGAGCCCTTCTCCGACTTCAGTGAAGCTGATCTTTTTTTCCGACATGTCCCCCTGGGACGCGAATGCTTTGGCCATGGTGGGTTCCTTATCGTGAATATGGGTTTTCAAGAGCAGGCAGAACGGTGCCGACACACTCACCGAAGCCGATCGTGTAGCCGTCCGCACTGGCCGCACCGGTAAGGGTCAACGTGTCGCCATCCTCGATGAAGCTGCGGGTTTCACCGCTGTCCAATGTCAGGGGTTCCTTGCCGCCCCAGCTGAGCTCCAGCAGCGAGCCGCGTTCAGGTTTGGTTGGCCCGGAAATGGTTCCGGATCCCAGTAGGTCGCCCGTGTTCATGGGGCATCCTGATGTGGTGTGATGCGCCAATTGCTGCGCAGCAGAATAGTACATCTGGTTGTAGTTGGTCCGGGCAATCGTCGTGGCGGTTTGCCCGGTAGGTGCCATGGTGATCGCCAGATCGATGTCATAGAGCATCGGGCCGCAATCCTTGAGGTGATCCAGCAGCTCGAACTCGCGGGGCGGCGTGTCGCAGCGGAATGGCTCGAGGGCCGCCTTGGTCACGATCCATGGGCTGATCGAGGTGGCCGTGGCCTTTGCCTGAAACGGGCCCAGCGGCTGGTATTCCCATGCCTGGATGTCCCGCGCGGACCAGTCATTCAGAAGCACGTAGCCGAAAATATTGTCATCCGCTTCCTGCACGGTGATCGGACCATCCGAGGGTGTTCCGACAATCGCGCCCATCTCAAGCTCGATGTCAAAGCGACGGCTGGGCAGGAAGGCGGGCAAGTCCTGATCGGGGGCTTTCAGCTGACCCCAGGGGCGGCGAATTTCCGTTCCCGATACCACGACCGAAGATGCCCGGCCGTTATAGCCAATCGGAATATGCAGCCAGTTCGGCGGCAAAGCGTTTTCGGGCCCCCGGAACATGGTGCCGACGTTGAAGGCATGGTTTCGACCTGCATAAAAGTCGGTGTATTCGCTGACGGCGAAGGGCAGATGCATTTCCGCGTCTTCTTGTTTGACAAGCAGAGGTTCGACCTTGGCTTGCTCGTCTGAACCTTCGGCCAGAAGGCTGATAAGCCGTTCGCGCAGCGCGGTCCAGACGGCTGGACCTTCCTCCATCAGAGGGTTCCAGAACGGCATGTCGAACAGTGGCTCATCGGTCAGGGAGATCAGGCCCTCGGCCTCGGCTGCGGTAATGTCAAGGATCATGTTACCGATGGCCACGCCGCAGCGCGGATCATCACCTTCGGTCGAGAAGACGCCGTACGGAAGGTTGTTCAGTGGGAACGGATGTGTCGCGTCATTGGCCGACGCAACCCAAGAAGTCATTAAAGGCATATCTTGCCCCTGTTTGTTATGTTCTAAGAGGTTCTGAAGGATCTTAACTCCGGAACAGCGATTGCAATAGTACGAAGCCGCCTCGGTTGTGGCACATCGTATGCGAGGGGCGCGTCACTGCACACCGGTTGCCGAGGAATGTTAGCTCAGCAACCGGTTCAATTCCACGCCAGCAGAACGGCTGCAATGAAAGTGAACCAGTGGGAGGCTCATTTCTTGCCCGGCGTCCCGTCGAACTTTTTCTCAAGGGATGTCCAGCAGTCGATGTAGTCATCCTGCAATGGCGCTTCGGTGGCAGCAAACGGGGTCAGGTGCTGTGGGAAGCGGGTTTCGAACATGAACGACATCGTCTGATCCAGCTTGTCCGGCCCCAGATTGGAATATGACGCCTTGTCAAAAGCTTCCCTGTCAGGGCCATGCGGGATCATCATGTTATGCAGGCTAGTCCCACCCGGCACGAAGCCCTGCGGTTTCGCGTCGTACTGACCGTAAATGTTGCCCATCAGCTCGGACATGATGTTCTTGTGGTACCATGGCGGGCGGAAGGTATCTTCCATCACCATCCAGCGTTCACGGAACAGGACAAAGTCGATATTGGCCGTACCCGGCTGGCCGGACGGGGCCGTCAGAACGGTAAAGATCGACGGGTCGGGATGGTCAAACAGGATCGCGCCGACGGGGCAATAGTTGCGCAGGTCGTATTTATAGGGCGCATAGTTGCCGTGCCATGCCACGACATCCAGCGGGCTGTGGCCGATCCTGGTGGTGTGGAATTGCCCGCACCATTTGATTGTCACGGTAGAAGGGGTTTCACGATCTTCATAAGCCGCCACCGGTGCCTTGAAGTCGCGCGGATTGGCCATGCAATTGGCCCCGATCGGCCCGCGACCCGGCAACTCAAATTTCTGACCGTAATTCTCGCAGACAAAGCCGCGCGCAGGGCCTTCCAGAACCTCAACCCGGTACAGCAAACCACGCGGAATGATCGCGATTTCCTTTGGCTCCAGGTCAATGATTCCCAGTTCTGTCGCAAATCGCAGGCGCCCTTCCTGTGGCACAACCAGCAATTCGGAATCTGCCGAGAAGAAATAGTCATCGACCATGGATTCCGTGACCAGATAGATGTGGCTTGCCATGCCGACCTGCGTGTTCACATCACCTGCGGTCGTCATGGTCCGCATACCCGTCATCCAATTCAGACCTTCATCGGAATACGGGATGGGATCCCAACGGTACTGACCAAGGCTGATCACATCCGGATCAATACATGGGGCCGATTTCCAGTAGGGCAGATCGATTTTTTCATAACGATGCGAGTGCTTTACGGATGGGCGAATACGGTAGCACCAGGTGCGCTCAGGTGGGTTGGCGGTAAAGGCCGTGCCACTCAGCTGCTCTCCGTAAAGACCATAGTTGCACCGTTGCGGGCTGTTCATCCCTTGCGGCAAGGCCTCGGGCAGGGCCTCGGTCTCAAAGTCGTTCCCAAAGCCGGGCATATAGCCTGCGTGAGTTCCGACAGGCGTTGCAGCCTGTGTCAGCGTATGCGGATCAGTCGGACGATTCATTGCGTTTTCCTCCGTTTGCTGCTTGTCGGTTAATAGTTGATTTTGTAACTAACAAGCATGACACACGATGAATCCGAAAAAAATGATGACTTTGATTTGCAGAATTTTCTGCCCTTCCTGCTGAATCAGGCTGCCGAACGGGCTTCGCTTGAGTTTCAGGCTGTTTACAAGGGCCGCTATGGGATGCTCAGAACCGAATGGCGGGTGTTGTTCCATTTGGGGCTGTTTGGCGAGATGACCGCCAAGGAAATCGGAGAGCGCGCCAGAATGCACAAAACCAAGATCAGCCGTGCGGTCGCCAAGCTGGAAGAACGTCGATATCTGAAACGCACGCGGGACGAAGCGGATCGGCGAGCGGAATGGCTGACACTGACACCGGCAGGGCAGGCTGTGTATCGTGACCTGCGCGGCGTTGCTGCCAAGTACGATGCGAAACTGTCAGGCCTGTTCAAACCGGAAGAGGCCGCGTTGTTGCGTCAAATGCTGCAAAGGTTGGCCGGTTTGGACTGACCTATGGCAATTGATGCGTGCCGCCCCCAAATGGGGATCATGCTTGATACGGACATTAAAATGACCTCGCTAGATTCCGCTTCGGATTCCACACATTCTCTGATCGATTGGTTGGTTAACAAGGGGCTTGAGGGCGCCGGGCAAGAAGAGTTGTTGGAAGGGTTTTGTACCCGATTGGTAGATATGGGTGTTCCGTTGATGCGCTTTCATGCGGCGCAATCGACCCTGCATCCGGTCTATGGCGGCACCGGTTACAGCTGGTACAACGGCGCGGGTGGCGAATCCGAGACGTTTGAATACACGGACACGCCCAGCGAAGTTTGGCAGCGAAGCCCTCTTTATGCGCTGCTAAACGAAGATCTGGATGAAATCCGGGTCAAAATGGTCGAGCACAACGAACCCAGCCGCTTTCCCCTGCTGAACGATCTGCGTGAAATCGGAGCAACCGATTATTATGCCACCGGCCTGTCTTATGAAGGAACGAAACAACTGCGCCCCGACGGCACGAAAAAGGTCAGCGATGGCGTTCTGATGTCCTGGACCTGCGACGCACCGAACGGATTTGAAGACAGCGATCTGAACCGAATACACACTGTACTGCCGCATCTGGGGCTGGCGCTCAAATCCGCAAAGAACCAGGAATTGGCCAAGGATCTGATGCGGGTTTACCTGGGGCGGGATGCCGGTCGCCGGGTTCTGTCGGGTGAAATTCGGCGCGGGTCCTTACAGCAAATCGATGCGGTGATCTGGAATTTCGACCTAGAAGGCTTCACCACGCTGTCCGAAGACCTGCCAGGGCATGAGATCATCGACATGCTGAACGACTATCTGGCTGTTGCCGTGGGTGTGGTGCATGACAAGGGCGGTAACATCCTGAAATTCATGGGCGACGGGCTGATGGCCATGTTCGATGTCGGAGAGATCGACGAAGACGCTCGCGCTGCGCTGAGCGCCGTGCCTTTGTTGCAGTCCCGCATGGATGAACTGAACGCCAAACGCCGTGCGCAAGGCCTGCCTGTGGCAAACTATACGCTGGCGCTACACTCCGGCGAAATTCTCTATGGCAATATCGGGTCCGAGACACGGCTGGACTTCACCGTGATCGGCCCGGCTGTAAACCAGGCCGCCCGCATCGCGGGCATGCACCGGTCTTTGGGTCAGAGGATCCTGATCTCGGACGACGTCGCCCGCGCTGCACGACCCTGCGCACAGGAACTTGTCTCGGTCGGTCGCTACATGCTGCGGGGTGTGAATGAGCCGAAAGAGCTGTTTACGGTATACAGTCCCGGCGAACCATCAGGAACCGAGTGAAACTGCGGCTATTACGTTCAGCATTTCCGAACCTGAAGGACTAGATGGAACGTCTTGGTTTAGCTGGGCATGAGCGGCGGGTTAGCCCGGGCGTTCAAGAATAATGCGGCTTTAATCCAATAGCTGGTTTGTGCTTCCAGCGGAGGTCGTGGCAAGACTGCCGGGAGGCTGTCGTAGGGCGCGAAGAGGGCTTCCATTGGCTTCAGAAAATTGTTGATGCTACGCTGACCTGATTTGGAGGATGCATGACCGACCTCAATGATTTTGAAAAGATGGAGCGCGAAGGCTGGGCCAATCCAGCTATCGCCAAGGGTTATGCAGATGGGTTCGACCGAGCTACGCTCGCTGTGGCGCAAAGGCTTTCGGATGCAGTTTCGGCTGGACCTAAGTCAACGGTTCTTGATCTATGCAGCGGGCATGGTGTGGTCGCTGCAGAACTCACGTCAAGAGGCGCTACTGTAACCGGGCTCGACTTTTCTGCGGCAATGATTTCCCTTGCGCAAGCAGCTGTGCCGGACGCTTCCTTCATTCAAGGAGATGCGATGTCAATGGACTTTGCCGATAACAGCTTTGATGCTGTCACTATTGGTTTCGGCGTACCGCACTTTCCCGATCCCGAACGTGGTTTGGCGGAAGCGGCAAGGGTATTGAGACCGGGAGGGCATATCGCATTTTCAATCTGGAGAGGGAAAGGATCAGATGGAGCATTCGGTTGGTTGTTCGATGCGGTTGGACGTCTGGGCGATCCCTCGGTCACATTGCCCTTCGGACCTGATGCTCATATGCTTGCGGACCGCGCTGCTGCTGAAACTAAAGTCACCAAAGCGGGATTTGCAGAGGTTCAGTTGATCGATGTGCCGTCAGAACTGCATGTGCAGCAACCTGAAGACTTGTTTGATGCCTTTGACCAAGGTGCCGTTCGCGCAGCATCACTTTTGGGAGCGCAGCCAGTCCAAAAACGAGATGCAATTCGCTCTGATCTGGCGGCACGTACTCGCTCTCAAGGTATTAAACACAATGGCGGTTTTCTGGTCCCGGCTCCGTCCGTCATCGTTTCGGCCGTTCGCCGCTGACTTTAGCAAACTCTTTGTGATTATGCGCGTGCAGCGACTGGCAAGTTTGTCCCGCTAGCCGGATTTTGATATCCCCTGAACCTACCGGATGACCTGCTGAAATCGTCAGATGAACAGTTCAAGCCAATTCGGCAGAGGCTGCAATTCGCGCCTTTGTCTGGTTATCGATACGCTTTGCCGGCCGCGAGACAGCTTCGGGTTTCTTAGGCTATATCTCTCCATAACAAGTGGGAGAACTGTATGTGCAAGTTTAGAAATGCCCATGTCGCTGATGCGGATCGCTGCTTCGAAATCGAGACCGCGGCCTACGAAGGTGAAGAGGCTGCGACACACGCCAAAATCTGCAGACGGATTGAGACCTACCCCGATGGCTTTCTGATCCTTGAAGTGGATGGAACGGTCGTTGGCTTTATCAACTGCGGATGCGCTCATGAGGTTGAAATGTCTGACGAGGAGTTCAAGGAACTTATCGGCCACGACCCTGACGCGCCCAATGTGGTCATCATGTCCGTTGTCGTAGACCCGACCGAACAAGGCAAGGGCTATTCAAGGTCTCTGATGGATGAGTTTGTCAGGCGAATGCAGCAGATGAACAAGGCAACGATCCATCTGATGTGCAAAGAGCATCACGTGTCGCTTTACGAGAAGCTGGGCTATAGCTATCTGAGACGGTCTGCCTCCGACCACGGAGGAATGGTATGGCATGAGATGAGTTTGGGACTTTGAAACAAAACTTACTGTATCTCAGCTAAACGGACATATGGTCCTCCAAGCGGAACGGCAACTTTGTCCGCAGAGCGGCCGCCGAAACAGCATATCAGAAATCAATCTCCACACCCGGCAGGTTCAGCTCTTTCATCATGTCGCGCAGCTCCTGACGGGCGGCGATGTTCGAGATGTTCAGCTGTTTGACGCCGATGTCCTTGAGGTCCAGCAGGGTAAGGCCACGGGGAAACAACTCGCGGAAAATAACCCTCTCGGAAAAGCCCGAGGCGACGCGAAAGCCGATGCGCTGCGACAGCATCTCGATCGCGCGCTGCATCTTTTCCTTGTTGACCATGCGTTGTGTACCGACGCGGTTGCGAACGACGACCCAGTCGATGGGCTTTAGTCCAGCCTGCGCCCGCAACTGTCGTGCGTTCCAGACCATCTCGGAATAGACAGAGGGGCCAAGGATCTTCTCGCCCTGCGAGTCGATCCGTGCCAACAGGTCGAAATCAATGAAGCTGTCGTTCAGCGGGGTGATCAGTGTGTCGGCCAGCGAATGCGCCACCTGACTGAGCCGGGTATGAGACCCCGGGCAGTCGATCAGAATAAAGTCGCTGTCGCTTTCCAGTTGGGAAACGGCGGCAGACAGGCGATGGTCATAGATATTCTCGCCCGGTTTCAGCGTGGCGGCATCAATCTCGGGCAGGTCGTGATGGCGCGGGCTTGGCAGAGTCAGGTCCGAGCTTTTCAGGAAGTTGTTGCGGTTCTCGAAATAGCGTCCCAGACTGCGTTGACGCAGGTCCAGATCCAAGGTGCTGACCTTGTGCCCCAATCGGGCCAGTGCGGTTGCCACATGCATCGACACGGTCGATTTGCCTGCGCCACCCTTTTCGTTCCCGACCACAATGATATGTGCCATGCTTGTATTCCCAAGTCTCGCCGTGCTTCACTACACGTTGTTGGTGCCCACTATATGTTGTGTCGACCGCGATGAAAAGAACCTCAAGCGGCGCTTTCGGGCAATATCAGACTCTATTTGGGAAAACCTAACGCAGAACACGGGTTACACAGGGCGCTTGCCAATGCAATGACGCTGATTCACTGTCGAAAAACGGTTTCGGCTAGGAGAATTCTGCTTGGAGCACCTGTTCCTGAACGTATTGAACGTGGTTCTGCCAGTTCTGATCTGCGCCGGTATTGGCTATGTTCTTGCCGTGATTCAGGCCCCATTTGACAACAAGGTCATTGGCGGGATCGTTTCGAAAGTCGGCTATCCGACATTGATCATTTCTCATTTGTCGACCACCAAACTGGCCGTAGGCACGTTTCTTGACATGATGACCGCCGCTGCCCTTGCGGTGGCGGGTTTCGGTGTTTTGGGGTATGTCGCGCTCAGGAGTCTCCGCTTGCCGGTGCGCGCGTTTCTGACACCATTGATGCACGGCAATGTCGGCAACATTGGCCTGCCGATCACTCTGCTGGCGCTGGGTGATGCAGGTATGGCCTACACCATGGCGTTCGTGGTGGTGGTGCTGATCAGCATCTTTACCGTGGGCATGTGGATTCCCGCCGGAGAATTCTCAGCCAGGAAACTGGCGACGTCCCCGATTATTTACGCCGTGGGGTTCTCTCTGATCCTGATGGCGACCGGGCAAAGCCTGCCACAACCGGTCGCAAAGTCCTTTGACATCCTTGGTGGGTTGTCGATCCCTCTCATGCTGCTGACACTGGGGCATACTCTTGCGACGTTGCAGGTGAAAAGCCTGGGCCGTGCTGTTCTGCTGACAGCCTTGCATCTGGCGATGGCCGTTGCAATTGCCAGCGTTCTGATCTGGTTGTTTGGTTTTACGGGAGTGCAACGGGGTGCTCTGATCCTGTGTTGCCTGATGCCTTCATCCGTGGCGACTTATCTGTTTATCGACCAGCATGTTCCGGAATACGGGGCAGATGTGGCCGGGTATATTCTTGTCTCCACGCTCAGCACAATCCTGGTGCTGCCGTTTGCCCTGTCCTACTGGATCTGACGCAGCCCTATGCTCAGGGTCAGAAATCGCTAAACTGATGAATAATCGTATCAAACAATCTTGGTTTGCGAGTGCTTAATGGGCGACGAGACCTCGGCAAATGTATCTCCGCAATCCGGCGCCCGCGTGGTGCTGGCCTTGACGGCAATTTGCATGATGGTCGTGGGGTTTAACACCACTGCTGTGACCACCATCTTGCCCAACCTCAAGGCTGATTTCGATTTGACCCCGTCAGGATTGCAATGGGTGATGGCCGCGTATTCCGTGACCAGCGCGACGCTTGTTTGCATCGTTAGCCGGTTGGGGGACATCACCGGCAAGATGGGTGTTTTTTTCGTTGGCATGATTGTCTTTGCAATCGGGTCAGCCTCGGCCCTGTTTGCGCAGGATGGGGCCATGCTGCTCATCGGGCGCTGCGCGCAAGGTGCAGGCGCGGCGGCGTTGTTTGGCACCTCTTTGTCACTGCTGACGGCAGCCACGCCCGAGGAGCAGCGCGCCAGCGTCACCGGCATCTGGGGCGCGATTGTCGGACTGGCGATTGGTGTAGGGCCTATCGTCGGCGGCGCATTCGGCCACTATGTCAGTTGGCGCGCGGTCTTTGCAGCCGACTTGGTTCTGCTGGCTTTGGCCTTTGCCATCGGTCTGCATGTCAGAAAACGGAAATATGTTCCCGAAACCCGTCTTGCCGACGCAAAGTTCGATTATGCAGGGGCCGTTGCCATACTGTTTTTCCTCGGGCCATTGTCCTTTGCGCTCAGCAATGGGGAAAGCGGTGGGTGGACTTCGCCTCTGACGCTGGTGCCTCTGGGCGTGGCGGCCGTGTCGACAATTGCCCTTGTCATCGTATCCCGCCGCAGCGACGACCCCCTGATCGAGCTTCGGTACTTTCGCCATCCGCGTTATTTGATGGCCGCGGCGGGGATGTTCTTTACCGGCTTCACGCTGTTCTGCTTCTTTGTCTATTTCAATACATTCGTCCAATCGCCCGATGCTTTTGGGTATTCGTCCATCGATGCGGGGCTGGCGATCATGCCGCTCAGCCTCAGCATGTTTGTGATATCTGTCACCGCGCCCCGCTTTCTTGCCCCGTACAGCTTTCAGTGGCCGATAGCGATTGGCCTGGGGGCAATGGCCTGCGGGTTCCTGCTGCTGACGACAACCACGAACACCACGCATTTTTCCGAAATCTGGTGGAAGCTGCTGATCGTCGGGGTCGGGCTGGGCATCTGCTTTTCGCTGTTGCCTCGTCTGGGTCTGCGCCTGTTACCCGAGCAACATGTCGGGCAGGGTTCGGGGGTCATAAACGCCTGTCTCTATTTCGGAGCAACACTTGGCGCCGTGGTCGGAGGTCTGGCTGAAGCAATCACGAAACGCCGCGGTCTGTCCGAGGTGATCGACGCGTTGCCTGCCGGGTCAACCCAGCGCGAGGATCTGGCCCATGCGCTGACACATGGAGCGCCCAGCCAGATACAGCAATTGATCTCGGAGATGGATCCGGCAACGGGAAGTAAATTGGCGAAGGCCCTAAGGGATATGCAGGACAACGCCTTTAACAGTGCCATGATGGTTGCAGCGATCGCGGCGCTGGCCGGGATGACTCTGGCACTCATGCTATTGCGTGGACCAGTTCCCCCTCCCCACAGTGCAGCGGACTTGACGCGCAAACCGCGATAGCCTTGTCCCTAACCTCCGAGGTACACCCCTTTATGAGGACGAAAAAAGACCTTCTGATCGTGCAGCTTGCCCAGAAGTTCGTGAATGCGCCGCAATGTGTCTTCACGGTTGGTCCTGCTGTTCTCTGGTTCGTCCAGTGCAGCTTGTGACAACGAAGCGATCGAACCGCGCAATGCCGTTTCAATCAGATCCATGTCCTCGACCGATAGCTCGATCATGTCGTTGTACTGGGGCATGTCCGGGTCTCCGTGGAAGCTGGGCGTTGGTCACCCGGAGTGTAGCATCACTGAGCCTGTGCCCAAACGCATCTTGTCCGGTTTGTCCGGTGTCGCGTCCATAAGACACATGGAAGCTTACAAAAAAAGGCCGCCCCCAAGGGACGGCCTTTCGAATTCGCAACCAGTCAGACTTAGAAGCCCAGACCTTCGTATTTCTTTTTGAACTTCGACACGCGGCCGCCAGCGTCCATCAGGCGCGACGAGCCACCGGTCCATGCTGGATGCACGGAGGGGTCGATTTCCAGAGCCAGCTGATCGCCTTCGGCGCCCCAGGTGGACTTCATCTGAACCACGGTGCCATCGGTCATTTTGACGTCGATGACGTGATAATCGGGATGGATGTCTTTTTTCATCTTTCCGTTCCTTACGCTTCGGCGCCAGCCTTGGGCTTGTAGTTGGTGACTTCTGCGATACGCGCGGATTTACCACGGCGCGAGCGCAGATAGTACAGTTTGGCGCGGCGAACGCGGCCACGGCGGACAACGGTGATGCTGTCGATGTTGGTCGAATACAGCGGGAACACACGTTCCACGCCTTCGCCAAACGAAATCTTGCGAACGGTGAACGAACCGGCAATGCCATTGCCGTTGTTGCGCGCGATGCAGACGCCTTCATAGTTCTGCACACGGGTGCGCGACCCTTCGGTCACCTTATAGCCGACACGGATGGTGTCACCCGCTTTGAAGTCGGGGATGTCTTTCCCCAGGGCGGCAATCTGTTCCGCCTCAAGCTGTGCGATAAGATCCATCGCAGGTACTCCTATATGCTCGTGGTTGGTCCACGAAGTTTGGGCACGGCCTGAGAGCTCTTGGTCTTCACCGGGTCCTGCATGCAGCCCGCCAGAGGTCAGATCGAATGTTCCTTTGGTCTGGTTTGATCTGACACATCCCCGCCGAAGAAAGCCGAGCTTCAAGCCATGAATCAAACCAAAACACCGGAGTCGCAGAATGCGGCACCGGATTGCGGTCGTTTAAGGGTATTGTGTGCCGGGATCAAGGACAAATCGTATGGCGAAGCAGTGGGAATCCGCCTTTCGAAAATCCCACCGTTGCCACAGCAGTCAGATCAGGCATTCTGAAGGGAATTGAAAGAGCAGAAATTTCAGACAGGACCCCATGATGCGAATTGGACTTATGCTGACGATTGCAGCCGCTTTGCTTATGTCGTGTGGACGCGGCGGCCCGAAACCGCAGGTCGTGGAGCCCACGCCGGGCGTGGACAGGACAGCACCGTCCGTAATCTATCCTGATTTTGGTGACGCCGATCCACATGACTGGGAGGGCCGTCACCCTGGCTTGTATCCGATCCACGGGCTTGACGTCTCGCGCTGGCAGGGACCGATAGACTGGCGCACGGCCAAAGCTTCGGGCGTAAGCTTTGCGTTTCTGAAAGCAACCGAAGGCGGCGATGTGGCGGATCCATTATTCGACGACCACAGGCGCGGTGCTCAGGCAGCGGGCGTGCCGTGGGGGGCTTATCACTACTATTATTTCTGCCGATCGGCCCGGGAACAGGCACGTTGGTTCATTCAGAACGTCCCGAAAGGGGCAGATCTGCCGCATGTTCTTGACATGGAGTGGACGCCGCATTCCAAGACCTGCACGTTGCGGCCCGATGGCAGAACTGTCCGCGCCGAAGCGCAGCGCTTTTTGGACATTCTCGAACGGCATTATGGTCGGCGTCCGATCGTCTACACGACAGTGGATTTCTTTGCGGATACGGATATCGGGCGTTTGCCCAAAACCGAGTTCTGGTTGCGATCCGTCGCAGGCCATCCGCGTCAGGTCTATCCCCGCACGGTCTGGCGGTTTTGGCAATACACCGGCACCGGGCTGGTGCCGGGGGTTCAGGGTAGGGTGGACATCAACACGTTCAACGGCACCCCAGAGACTTGGGCCAGCTGGAAAGCGCGGCGCTAGTTTTGTGATGTTCCGTAGGTTTCGATAGTGCCGCCCCCGACCAGGTGGTCCAGCCGCCGTTCGCGTTCATCACCAAAGGCGTTTCGCACCCAGAACGACTCACCCGCGGTCAGTTCGCGCCGCTCGAAACCGCGTGCGCGTAGGCAGCGATCAACCTGATCGATTTCGCCCTGTTGCCGCAGCTCGTCCTGAAATGGCGCGGTGACGGCAGGCCCGATGATGATGCCCCAAAGCAGGATATTGGTTGCATAACCGCCGATTACGGCGCTGTTGCCGCCCTCGTCAGCTTCCTGAGAGCAGGAATCAACGGCAACCTTCGCAGAGTGCAGATTATGACCGGCTTGCGTCGGAACGGACATCCCAAGCGGTTTGGTGGTACAGGCGGAGGCAACCAATAAAGTGCCAAGCAGTAGCTTTTTCATAGTAACTTCAGTTTCACTTCTTTTTATCCCAAACCCCATGTAACCTAAGAGCGAATACATTGAGGTGTGATCAACTAAAACTGGCAATCTGACAAACCTAGAACCTTCGGCAACCCGGCCACATCATGCGGGCTTAGTCCTGAGATTCGGAGTTGGTTTTGACATACTCTGCCCAGATATCAGGGCGCCGTTCGCGCGTGATTTCTTCTGCCATTTTATGGCGCCACCCCGCGATCCGGCCATGATGGCCCGACATCAGAATCTCGGGGATCGGGTGTCCTTTCCAATCTGCCGGACGGGTATATTGGGGGTGCTCCAGCAGACCCGAGGCAAAACTTTCCTCTTCGGTCGAAGCCTGATTTCCAAGAACTCCGGGAATCAGCCGTACTGTGGCATCAATCAGGGCTTGTGCCGCAATTTCGCCGCCGGTCATGACGAAATCACCCAACGACACCTCTTGCACGCCATAATGTTCCAAAACGCGCTCGTCCACGCCTTCAAAACGACCGCACAGAAGGGTAATGCCGTCACAACGGGCAAGATTCTGCATCATGCGCTGATCCATGCGGCGCCCGCGCGGGCTGAGGTAGATCAGCGGCCAGTTCCCTTGAACACCTGCCATCGCATGCTCGATCGCGTCACCCAGAACATCGGCCCGCAGAACCATTCCGGCGCCACCCCCGGCCGGGGTGTCATCAACGTTGCGATGTTTGCCTATACCGAACTGTCGCAGATCCACTGTTTCCAGTTGCCATAGCCCTTCCTGCAAGGCCTTGCCTGTCAGGCTTTCGCCAAGAACACCGGGAAAGGCGGACGGGAACAGAGTGATGATCTTGGTTTTCCAGACCCCGTGCAGGTCAGGACTCGGCGTCATCAGCTCGCGTGGTTTCAGGGCAGGACGGATTGCCTTACGGCCATGGGATCTGCTGGGTTTCTCTGTCATGTCTGGCGGGCCAGTTCGTTCTGTGCGGAGTGAATCAGTGCTTTCTTCTGGGCGATCATGGCGGTTTCGTCCAGCGAGGAACGGTTCAGAGCCAGGATTTCCAGCAGCACATCGTCGGAAAATGCAGACGTGCTATGTGCAGGCCCGACAAGCTGTGCCGATTGTTCGGGCGGCAGGTTCAGAAATTCGGCCAACGGCGCACCTGCACCAAAGCGGTGGTTCTGCAACGCCTCCATCCATTCCGTTCGGACTGTGACAGACGGCAGCCGGTTCCTGACGGCGTCGGCGGTTTCCTGAAGGGATGGCAAATGGGCAAGGTCGGTCGAAAAAGTGTCCAAGTCCTGCACCATGCGTGATTTCTGCAAGTCATGGGCCCACAGGCTCCGCAGCCATTGATCGCGGTTGCGCAAGGACATGTAGATCGTGATGTCGGTCTTGTTGCCCAGGAACCGACGCCGAACGACGCTGACCAGAGTTTCCGCCAGTTCCGGTGCGGCCCCGTAACCTTCATGCTTATTCCTGCTGGGGCGCAAGCCTGCGAAGTTTTCTTCGCTCAGGATCAACCCCCGGTATGCACCGAAGTGCAGCTTGTCGAGAAACGCGTGCAGGTGACTCCCAAAACCCGCCAGGGTTGCATCCAGCCGATAAAGCGAATGACGCGTGGCCATCTCGCTTAAGCCGCAGTTGCGTGTTTTATAGGGAAGAACCAATGCGAAGCGGGGCCAGATCAGTTTCCGGTTTTCATGAAGGAAGGACTGTGCTGCGGTCATGCCTGTCTTGTGCAGGCCCAGATGCAACAGGACCCGACGCATCAGATCAGGCCTTCGGGCGGGTCGGCTACGATACGGCCTTGCTCCAAGTCCACTGTGGGTACAACTTGCATCGTGAAAGGTAGCAAAACCGTGGTTTTCAAGCCCGGCCCGTGCAATTCCAACAAGTCTGTCGCTCCATGGTTCTGCACGGATTTGACCTTGCCCAAAAGGGTGCCGCCGGTGTCATAGACGTCCAGCCCGATCAGATCGTTGTGGTAGAACTCGTCATCGGGCAGCGAAGGCAACTGGTCGCGCCTCGCAAAAAGGCGCAAACCATTCAGGGCATCCGCCTGTTCCTTGGTCTCAACGCCACCAAGGCGGGCCGCGAACCCGTTCTTGATCGTGCGCGTCAATACCACCGGATAACGTTCTTTGCCCGCTTCATCGGTCAGCGGCGAATAGGCCTCGATATCTTCGGGAACGGCGCAAAAACTCTTCAGTCGCACCTCACCTCGCACGCCATAAGACCCCGCAACTCTGCCGACGCAGATCAGATCACTCATTGGCTGCCCCTGTCGTCAAACATATCCCGTTTCTCCATTCGCCAAGCCCATTGCAGGCTTCGCGCTGGTTGTTGCGCTCAAAGAACACGCCTACAATAAAGGCGATCAGCAGCAGAATGGGAAGTCGTATCAATCCGAACATGAGGTCTTACCGTGTTTCGATCATCAGGCCCTGTGCCCGGTTTTCCCAGCCGACCTGTTCCAGTTCAGGCATGTCCGACATCTGCTCTGGCCTGCCAACACAGAAATAACCAATCAGACGCCAGGTCTCGGGAGCATTCAGATCGCGCATCATCTGGTCGGGATCCAGTATAGAAACCCAACCCAGCCCCAGCCCTTCCACGCGAAGTGAAAGCCAGAACAGGGTGATCGCGGACACGACAGAATAGCGCCGCATCTCGGGCATCGTACCGGCGCCAAGTCCCAGTCCCTTTTCGGTGCCGTCGTCGCAGAAGACGGCTAGCTGCACAGGCGCTTCTTGCATCCCGGACAGCTTCAGGCTGCTGTACAGCTGCGCCTTGTCACCCGAGTACCCAGCCAAAGCGTGGTCATTGGCGGTTCGAAAATTCTTCAGCGCTGCGGCCCGAGCCGCTTCGCTTTCGACGCGGATCACGCGCCAGGGTTCGCTGAGCCCCACCGAAGGGGCCAGTCGAAATGCGTCGAGGCAGCGCGCCAGCACTGCCTCGTCAATCGCCTCGGAGCGGAACCGGCGCACATCACGCCGGAGCCGCAACAACAGGTCGAACTGCGTGCGAAAATCGTCAGAAAAAGTTTGATCTTGCACGCGTCCGCCTGCTTATTCTTCTGCGGCGGCTTCTTCAGCCGGTGCAGCAGCCGCTTCAGCCGCCTTTGCCGCCTTTTCTTCCGCGCGCTCCTGGGCTTTCTTGCCCGGGGTGCCCTTGTTGGGGTTGTTGCGCTCTGCCTTATCTTTGGCACCGGCTGCTTCCAGCATACGAGCGATACGGTCGGTGGGCTGTGCGCCCTGATCCAGCCAGTACTGGATGCGCTCCATGTTCATTTTCACGCGCTCTTCGCTGTCTTTCGGCAGCAGCGGGTTGTAGGTGCCCAGTTTCTCGATGAAACGGCCATCGCGAGGCATACGGCTGTCAGCCGCAACGATGCGATAGAAGGGACGTTTTTTCGAGCCGCCGCGGGCGAGACGAATTTTCATTGCCATGGTGGTATCTCCTTTGAATGGCGTATCCGGCGTGGGTGCCGGTTAGTTCTGGTGTTTGTTGAACCGGAGGTTCACTCTTGATGCTTCCGGTGGTGTCGGATGACTTCCTGAATGATGAAGTTCAGGAAAGCCTTGGCGAAGTCGGGATCCAGATCGGCTTCATTCGCCAGGTCTTCTAACCGTGCGATCTGCGCAGCTTCGCGCGAGGGATCGGACGGGGGAAGGTCGTGTGCGGCCTTGAGCTTGCCAACGGCCTGCGTGTGCTTGAACCGCTCGCCCAGCGTATAGACGAGGATCGCGTCCAGTCGGTCGATGCTTTCGCGATGCTCTTTCAACAGCGTGGCAGCCTGTGTCACGGGGTTGGTCATTGGCCGGTCCTCTCGGTGGTCAAGTCTATCTGCGGGTGGCGCCAGATCTGAGCGTGCTTGCCCAGAAGTTCGGCATTCTCAAGCTCAAGCGTGGCACCAAGCCGTTCAGCCAAGGCGCGCGAACGATCATTGGCATGAGCTATGTATGAGATCACGCCGTTCAGGCCCTGATGTCGTGCAGCGTACGCGCGCGCAGCCTGGGCGGCTTCAAAGGCCAGCCCTTTACCTTCGGCTTCTTCCAGCAAGGTCCAGCCCAATTCCGGTTCCGCCCAGCCCGGCACGTAGATCATTCCGGCCCAGCCAACGAATGCCCCGCCAGCCTTTTCGGTCAGGTGCCAAAGGCCATAACCTCGCAGCGCCCAATGACCCAGTCGGTTCGACAATGAGTTCCAACATTCGAACGCATCCCTGGGGCCACCCACCATATGGCTGCGCTCGGTTGCGAAGAACACGGTCATCGCGGGCAGGTCATCCAGATGCGGGGCGCGCAGGATCAGGCGTTCGGTTTCAATGGTGGGGATGGTGAAAGAGGTCATGCGTAAGCCTCCATTCCGCCATTCACCAGATCCGAGGGTGCCGGGTGCCGCCAGATTTCGGACTTTCCGAACTTGGGGTGGTCATAGTGATACTCGAACTGCGCGCCCAGACGCTTGGCCACGGCCTTGCTGGCGTGATTGTCCAGGTCGATCAGTGAGATCGCGGTTTCCCAACTCAATACATCATAGGCATAGGTGCGTGCAGTCAGCGCGGCCTCGGTCGCATAACCTTTGCCGGTGGCATGGTTCAACAGGGTCCAACCTATCTCGGGTTCCGGCCAGCCTTCTGGAAACCAAAGTCCGATCCGCCCGACATAGGTGCCGGTGTCCTTTTCATCGACGCTCCAATACCCATAGCCGCGCATGGCCCAGTGACCCAGCAGCGAGGCAACCACCCGCCATACCTCATCCTTGCGCAGAGGACCGCCGACGAACTTCGCGGCTTCGCTGGCAAAGAAGGCAGTGTCCGCGTTGACATCAGCCTCGGACGGCGCGCGCATGATCAGGCGTTCGGTTTCCAGCGTCGGGATTGGCATCGCGAATGTCATTCCTGCCCCTCGCTGTACCGCCAGACATGCTGGGTTGGTCCAAAGGTGCTTTCTGCATTGGCATCACGCGCTGCGCCCAGTCGTTGTGCAAGCGCGTTCGAACGGGTGTTGGATTGCGAAACGTAGCTTACAAACTGCCCGGATCCGAGCAGGTCAAATCCGAAATCACGTACGGCGGCGCATGCCTCGGTGGCAAAGCCCTGCATGCGGTGTTCAGCGCTGAACATATAGCCAAGTTCCGGTTCGTGATCGTCCCATTCCAGGCCCAGAACGACGAAGCCAATTGCGCGATCATCACCCTTGAGCGTGACCGAGAACAGCCCGTGACCATGCAGAAGCCAGCCCGAGGTATAATAGGAAAACTCGGTCCACGCGTCTTGCGCGGTATCACCAAAGCTGTCGTTGCAGATCGACGTCCACACCGGCAGGTCGTCCAGGGTGGGCACACGCAGAACCAGCCGCCGGGTCTGAATGACCGGCAGGGCTGCGCGATATTGCGCTGCTGCCATCGCCGCCTTTCCGGACGGGGGCTGGGTGCAGCGTGCTGGCGTCACTTTTTCTTTCCGAACCCGCTTAGGCCCTGTGGCAGACCCATGCCGCCGGCCAGACCGGGCATCTTGCCGCCCATGGCCTTGGCCGCCTGCTCCAACGCTTTGGGATCCATTCCTGCGGCCATGTCCTCGGGGCTGGGGCCGCCTTTGCCGAACATGCCTTTCATGGCCTGTTTCAGCATTTTGCCTTTGCCCATCTTGCCCATCTTCTTCATCATGTCCGACATCTGCCGGTGCATCTTGAGCAGCTTGTTGAGGTCGCTGACCTCCATCCCGGAACCCGCCGCGATGCGCTTTTTGCGGCTGGCTTGCAGCAGTTGCGGGTTGGCGCGTTCGCGCTTGGTCATGGATTGGATCATGGCGATCTGCTGGCGCAGAATCCTGTCGTCCAGTCCGGCCTGATCCATCTGTTTGGCCATCTTGCCCATGCCCGGCATCATGCCCATCATGCCCTGCATGCCACCCATCTGGATCATCTGTTCCAGCTGCATTTTCAGGTCGTTCATGTTGAACTGACCCTTGACCATGCGCTTCATCATGCGCTCGGTCTGTTCCATCTCCATCGTTTCCTGGGCTTTTTCGACCAGGGCAACAATGTCGCCCATGCCCAGAATACGACCGGCAATCCGGTCCGGCTCGAAAGTTTCGAGCGCGTCCATCTTCTCGCCCAGACCGACGAAGCGGATCGGTTTGCCGGTCACGGCGCGCATCGACAGTGCCGCACCGCCGCGCCCGTCACCGTCCATCCGTGTCAGGACCACGCCCGAGATACCGACCTTGGCGTCAAACTCCTCGGCCACCTCGACGGCGACCTGACCGGTCAGGCCGTCGACGACCAGCAGCGTCTCACGCGGGTCGACCACGTTGCGGACCTGCTCGACCTCGTTCATCAGAACCTCGTCGATATGCAGACGACCCGCGGTATCCAGCATATAGACGTCGTAGCCGCCCAGCGTCGCCTGTTGCTTGGCGCGCTTGGCAATGTCTACCGGTTTCTGGCCCGGCACGATCGGCAGAGTGTCTACACCAACCTGCGTGCCCAGAACGGCCAACTGATCCATCGCCGCCGGGCGATAGACGTCCAGCGAGGCCATCAGGACCTTCTTGCCCTCTTTCTCTTTCAGGCGTTTGGCAAGCTTGCCGGTGGTCGTCGTTTTACCAGAGCCCTGCAAGCCGACCATCAGGATCGGCGCGGGCGGGTTGTCGATCTTCAGCGCACCCGGGTCTTCCTCGCCACGCAGGGTGTCAACCAAAGCGTCATGCACGATCTTGACGACCTGCTGGCCGGGTGTGATCGACTTGGTAACAGCCTGACCGGTCGCCTGTTCCTGCACCTTCTTGACGAATTCCCTTGCAACCGGCAGCGAGACGTCAGCCTCCAGCAGGGCAACCCGCACTTCGCGCAGGGCGGTTTTGACGTCTTCCTCGGACAGGGCGCCCTGTTTGGTCAGCCGGTCGAAGACACCAGAGAGGCGTTCGGATAGATTTTCAAACATGCCTTCGGCCTCCTTAGCCGGTTATCTCGTGGCGCTTCTTAGATAAGAAACACCGGTTAAATGCACAATTGCCCCCACGGGCGAAACTCGCTGGTGGGGGGCGATCCCTGAACGACTCAAGGGACCGGAAGATCAGACGCTTCCGGATGTTGTGGCGTCATCTACGCCGATGGACTGCCCGAGTCAAGGTGGGCCCTAGGTAAACGCACCGCGCGTGGTGTAATCTGGATGTACCAAGTCCAGGGGGCGCTATGAAGGACAATCTTCCGCAAAGAACGAACGAGTATGTCGGACAAGTCACCAACACAGACATCTGGTCCAGTTTCGATATCCGCCCAGACGATATCTTTGTCTGCACACCGCCCAAGTGTGGAACAACATGGACGCAGACGCTGGTTCGGATGCTGATCACCGGTAGAGCGGATCCTGCAGTTTATGACAACAAGGTCTCGCCATGGTTGGACGCTGGATTCAGGGATCAGGAAGAACAAGCCTCTCAGTTGGAGGCGCAGACGCATCGGCGCTGCATCAAGACTCATACGCCTTTGGACGGGATCACTTATTCACCAGATGCGACTTATCTTGTGGTGCATCGCCACCCGGTTGACGTGCATTTCTCGCTTCGAAATCATGTTGCCAATATGAAGGAAGACTGGCTGGACTATCTGTTTCCCGATGATTTGTCCGAGGCGTTTGCGATGTTTCTGGAACGGCCCGCATCGTCCAAGGGCACGGATGATCTGTCTCTCAGATCGATCATTCATCACTTTCGATCCTTCTGGGGTTACCGGCAGCTGCCCAATATTCACTTTCTGCACTATGCAGAACTCAGTCGTGACCTGCCGGGTCAGGTGGCCCGGATAGCCCGGATTTCAGATATCAATATCGATCCAAAACTGGTCAACGATATCGCCGAGGCAGGCAGCTTCGGTTCGATGAAAAACAATGCCGAACGCGCGGCACAAGCGCCGGGCTTCCAAACTGTCTTCCACGACTACGCGCAGTTCTTTGCCTCAGGAACCAGCGAGAAATGGGAAGGCAAGTTAACGGCGGAAGACATGGGGCGTTACGGTGCCTGTATGTCCGAGTTAGTTTCACCCGAGGAACGCTTGTGGCTGGAACGCGGCTTGGCCCCTTAACCCGCCCCGACTTCACGACGGTCTTGCCCGAGCTTCGATGGAAGCCAGTCATTTACGGCATCAGCCAACCGATGAGAACCAGACCCGCTGGAAAATGCTTCGACAATGGGATGGCGACCGGCGCTCATCCCTTTCTCAAGAACAAGGACCGGGCGATACAGCGTCGAGGTGCCGTTTTTGCCGCGGGATGTCGTGCTTTCGACTTCAGCGTGGGACAGGTTGGACAGCGTGTGTTCAACCGCTTCATAGCCAAAGACGGATTGGCGGCGGATCAGGATACTGTCCTTCCTCCTGTCCAGAATGATCTGAACCCGTCTTACAAAAGCGCAAAAGGCACCAAAGCCAAGACCACCTCCGCCCAGGGCGAAGATCAGGCCGAACCAGATGCCTTCGCCGCCCGTGCTCATCAGGAAAATACCGGAACCGACAAAGGCCAGAATGAAAATGACCAGCATGATACCGATGAACCAGGGCGTATTGGCGATGATCAGTTGGTTCGGGGTGTCTCGGGTCACTTTCATGGCGGTACGCTAGCACCGTTCCAACATCCTGTTCCAGTTTGATTTGCCCGCGCCTTGCGCGAATGGAATCGCAAACAGGCAGGCACCAAGACCGCATCGCCTTGATTTCAGGCAGAGCGGGTGCCGGGGTCACCTCCACGTGCAGCAAGCCAGTCATTGACCGTGCCGGTGATGCGTTCGGCACAGGTTCCGGTCGAAAAAGCTTGGATGATCGGATGACGACCCGCACTCATACCCTTGTCCAGCAACAGAACCGGACGATGACGGCTTGCGAACAACCATGCGGGCTTGTTCAGTATGGTTTCAACTTCTGCATGGGACAGGTCGGACAGAGCGTGCTCTATAGCTGCATATCCGAAGATGGATTTCTGACGGATCACCAACGTGCCCTTGGTCCGGTCAAATATTACCTGAACGCGCCTCACCAGCAGGTGAAAGCTCCATAAACCCATAGCGCCACCAAAGATGATCATGCTTAACCCGTACCAGAAAGCCGACCCGCCAGCCCATGTCAGCAAAAGGCCAAGCGCTGCAAAAATCAGGGTATTCAAAGCAAACAGAATTCCGAAGAACCAAGGGGTATCGCTGAGGATCAGCTGTTGGGGTGTGTTGCGCGCGACTTTCATTCGGACAGGCTATCACCCGGGCGATTGTATGTCCCGCGCTTGAATTCCAAGCCTTGGTGCGCGATGAGCAGTCTAAACAGGAGGGTTTCGTGGACGCTTCATCTGCCTATCAGGACACACTGCCGCTGAGCTCCGACGCATTGTTGACGCGGATGGCTGGCTGGGGCTTGACCTATCGCCTGCATACCCATGCGCCTTTGCGTACGGTTGAGGATGCCAAGGCGGTTGAAGACCAGTTCATGGTGCCGGGAGAGTACGCGCTTCGGGTCAAGAACCTGTATCTGCGAGACAAGAAAAAGCGCAACTATCTGGTGACCTTGGAGCAAAGCCGCGAGATTGATCTTAAGGCGCTGGGGGCCGAGCTGGGCATTGGCAACCTGTCCTTTGGCTCGGCGGACCGTCTGTTCCAGAACCTAGGCATACGTCCCGGCGCGGTCAGCCCGCTGGCGATGATCAACGGAGTTCAGAATGATGTACGGTTCTTCATGGATGCGGCGGCAAAACAGGCCGAGGTGATTTACATGCACCCCCTTGTCAACGACCGCACCGTGGCCCTGAAGCGGGCAGATATGATGGCCTTCTTCGATCGCATCGGGTGCGAGGTCACCTGGTTGCCCTGATTACATCAGCGCCTCTTTCAGTGCGGCGGCAACATGCGCGGCTGACGGGTTGACGAACAGGTGTCGGTCAGCCTCGAACACCGGATCGTCCAGGTGGTTCGGAAAAGCCAGTGGAAGCTCGGTACAGGCCAGCAGAATCGCGGTTCCGGGGCTGGCGTACTTGTCGCAAAAGGCCAGTAGTCGGGCCCGGGCCGCGTCGGATGCGCCGCCGTAGAAGTCACTGTCGATCATGGCCTGCATCTTGGAAATCTCGGGTTCGGGCAACCGTTCATTTGCGGCAATGCCTTCGGCGTCCAGACGATCCGCATAGTTGGTGGCCTGCATCGTCACAGCTGTTCCCAAGACCAGAGCCTTGGACGCGCCAGTTCCTGCAGTGGCTTCGGCGGTCGCGTCAAAGATGCTGAGGATTGGCATCGAGACACTCTGCCGTATCGCGTGAAGCCGCGCATGGGGGGTGTTGGACGCGATGATGCCGAAATCGCACCCGGCGCGTTCGAGAGTCAGCAGGGCGTCGCGGAACACCGCGTCAAAATCCGCCCAGCTTGCCTCATCCCCGACAACACCACGAAGGGCACGTGTCCTGGCCTGCGTGATGGATTCGATGGTCATCGGAGGGATTGGCAAAGGCGAGCCGTGACCACGTTCAGCGAAATAACGCCCGGCCCCTTCGGCAATGGCCCTGTAATAGTCGACGGTCGAGGCCCAGCCCACGCCACCCAGAATACCTATTTTTTTCATGCGCCCCGTCCAGTCTGCCTGTTTGCTGACCGGCAGACTGGACGTTTTAACGCCTATTGACCAGAGGCGATCAGGCTGCAAGCTCCGCCACTGCCTTGCGGGCATTTTCCAGCGCCGCATCCGGGTTCACGGCCATCTGATCCGCGGCGATGACGTCGACGTCATGAATGCCGATAAAACCCAGAACGTGGCGCGCGTAATTGGTGGCGAAATCAGCTTCGGACCCGACAGGAACACCGCCCGATGCGATGGCCAGAATGGCACGCTTCCCTTCCAGCAGGCCTTTGGGGCCGTTTTCCGTGTAGGAAAAGGTCAGACCCGCGCGGGCAACCAGGTCTATCCACGCCTTGAACGCCGCGGGGACCGAGAAGTTATAGATCGGCAGGCCGATGACGATGGTGTCGGCGTCTTGCAATTCGGAAACCAGTTCGTCCGACAGGGCCAGCCGGTCGCGCTGTACGTCGTCGCGCTGGTCGGCGGGGGTAAAATTGGCGGCGATCCAGTCTTCCGTCAGCAGGGGCAGGGGGGTGGCCAGATCACGACGGATGATGCGTTCTGCGCCCAGTTGCTTGACCACGCGGTCGGACAGATCGCGGGTGGTCGAATTCACGCGGCGGGCAGAAGAGTCGATATGAAGGATAGTTTTAGCCATTGTTCAGGTCCTTTGGGTCACGGAAATCTTGTCCTGCCGCCAATATGATTATTGCGTTTGCGAACGAAACTCGGATACATCAACAGTTATTGTTGGAAATTGCACAGTGATGACATTGCCATGGACAATTGGGATGAAGTGAGAACCGCCTATCAGGTGGCACGCATGGGTACGGTCAGCGGCGCGGCAGAGGTTCTGGGTGTTCACCATGCCACCGTGATCCGTCACATCGATGCGATCGAGTCGCGTTTGGGTGTCAAACTGTTTCAGCGTCATGCGCGGGGATACACACCCACCGAAGCAGGCGACGATCTGCTGCGTGTGGCGCAGGCTACCGAAGATCAGTTCAATCAGCTTGTCGGCCGGATGAAGGGTCGCGGAGACGACGTCTCGGGTGAATTGGTCGTGACATCTCTGGGGTCTCTTGCGCCGTTGGTCGTGCCAACGCTCACCGCGTTTCAAAAGATGCATCCGGACCTGATCGTGCGATACCTGACCGGCGACCGGCTGTTCCGGCTGGAATATGGCGAGGCGCATGTGGCGATCCGCGCCGGATCGGCTCCCGATCAACCCGACAATGTTGTCCAACCGTTCCGGCAAGAGGAAGTCGGCCTTTATGCCAGTACCTCGTACGTCAAACGGTTCGGCAGGCCATCCGGCATCGAGGATTTCGGAAACTATCACTTCGTCAGTTCTGACGATGAGACCAGCCGCGCGCCGTTCACCCGCTGGCTGCGCGCGACGGTACCTGCCGATCGCATCACCTTCCGCTGTACCAACAACTTCTGCATGCGCGAGGCCGTTCTGGCCGGTGCAGGCATCGGTTTCATGGCCCGTTGGGAGGCCGCCCGCCACGACAATCTGGTCGAGGTGATTGATCCGCTCCCGGAATGGTTCGGCAATCTTTGGCTGGTGACCCACGTGGATTTGCATCGCACCACCAAGGTGCAGGCGTTCCTGAGCTATCTGAAAGAAGAAGCCAAAGGCTGGCAGCCATGAATCCGCAGATGCGTGGCCATCTGGCCATGCTGACCTTCTCAGCCCTTGTTGCGGGCAGCTTTTCGCTGGGGTCCATGATCGCCAACGAGATTGCCCCGGCCGCTCTGAACGCGGTGCGCTTTGCGATTGCCGCTGCGGTGATTGGTTTGGCCGCGCTTGCAACAACCGGCCTGCCACGCAGCGCCGCGCAGGCGCCTTGGCGTTATCTGGTACTTGGGGGTCTATTCGCCACCTATTTCGTCCTGATGTTTTATGGGCTGCAAACCGCGCCGCCTGTCAGTGCGGCCGCGGTATTCACTTTGACACCAGTTGTTTCTGCCATGGCGGGGTGGGTCTTGTTGCGCCAGATCACAACGCCGCGCATGGCGCTGGCACTGACCATCGGTGCGGTGGGCGCGCTGTGGGTGATCTTTCGGGCCGACTGGCAGATGTTCCGTGCCTTTGAAATCGGTGGGGGCGAGATCATCTATTTCTGGGGCTGCGTCGCCCACGCGATTTATACGCCCGCGATCCGCAAGCTGAACCGAGGAGAGCCCGCCGTGGTCTTTACCTTCGGTACGCTGGTCGCCGGGTGCCTGTTGTTGGTCGTGCTCGGCTGGTCTGACCTGATGGCCACCGATTGGGCTGCGCTTCCGGCCATTGTCTGGACCGGCTTGTTCTATATTTCGTTCTTTGCAACGGCAGCCAGCTTCGTGTTGGTGCAGTTTTCTTCCCTGCGGCTGCCGTCGGCCAAGGTCATGGCCTATACCTACCTAGTTCCCAGCTGGGTCATTTTGTGGGAGATTGCGCTGGGCAAAGGCGTGCCACCCGGTTTGATCCTGGGTGGTGTGGCGCTGACAATCATCGCTTTGCTTATGCTGTTGAAAGAGGAAATCCCGCCCTCGGTGCCAGTTCGCCGCGTCATGGAATAAGGCCCATCTTCTCGGGCGGAACCGGGCGAATCCAAGATACATCCCAGAGATAGATTTTGTTGAGCCAGATCAAGGCGCCCTTGCGGCACCTCCATTAGCTTCGTCAGCAAGCTAAAGGAGGAGATCATGTTCAAACACATCATGTTGCCGATTGACCGGCATCTACCGCCCGAGGTTCGCAAAGCGGCCGATGTCGCTGCACAAGTTGCAAAATGGCAGGGGGCTAAAATTACTCTGGTCAGCGTCACCGGGGCCCATATGGGTGAATCCTCGGAAACCGAAGCTGAGATCGACAAGGAATTGGCGGAGTTCACCGAACAGTTGGCTGCTGAGAGTGGATCCGACGTTTCCATGCGCAAGGTGCATTCGGTCGACGTCGCCGCCGAAGTGGACAGCGATCTGACCCGTGCTGCGGAGGAGATTGGCGCAGATCTGGTCATTGTCGGCACCCACGCACCCCGGATCACCGACTACATCTTCTCGAGCCACGCCGGTTATCTGGCGAAACACGCCAGCATGTCGGTTTTTGTGGTGCGTTAGGCCTCGTCCGACCTCGGCAGTTCAATTTCTAGAAACCGTTCGAACGCGTCCAGATTGACGGGTTCGAATTGCCCGAACCCCTGCATCCAGACCGAAGCGGCGCGCAAGGCGTCAGGTTCGAGTTTGCACCACTTTACCCGCCCGTGTTTTTCCTGACTGATCAGACCTGCCTTGGTCAGTATCACCAAGTGTTTGGAAATCGCGGCCAGCGACATCTCGAACGGTTCGGCCACATCTGTCACGGCCATATCATCCTCCAGCAGCATCGCCAGGATAGCGCGGCGGGTGGGGTCGGCGAGGGCTGCAAAGACTGTGTCGAGATCGTTGGACATGTGTCCGCTCAACCATAGCCGTCGGGATTGGTCAACCATTTGGTTGAATATGGAGATTCAGGGCTCTGGCGGCGCACCGGTGGCCATCGGAGCGATTGGCGTGCCTTGGGTCTTCTGGAAAATACAACTTTTTCAGAGTGTTAAGGTGCGTCAATCAGGGCGTTCAAGGTCGTTGACTCTGCGCCTTTCGCGCCTTAGCACCATGCCCAAGACTGTACGAGGGAAACGCCCGTGACCGATGATGACCAAAAGCAGCGGATGGCGCAGCTGGAGGCCAAGATCGAGGCGGCGAAAAAGGCCAAGGCGCCAAAACCTCGTGCGGACGCTGACGTGTCCGGGGGCGAGCTTGCCTGGAGGATGGTCATTGAAATGGTTTCCGGTCTCGGGATCGGATTTGGCATCGGATACGGGCTGGACAGCCTGCTCGGGACGATCCCGATCTTTCTGGTGCTGTTCACATTGCTGGGCCTTGTCGCGGGCGTGAAGGTTATGCTCCGCAGCGCGAAAGAGGTTCAAGATAAACAAACGGCGGCATCGGCGGCCGAGAAGGACGAGAGGGACTGAACGTGGCAACTGAGACCACCGCAGCAGAAGGCAGCAGCCTGGTATTCCACCCGATGGATCAGTTCATCGTCAAGCCGCTGTTCGGCGACGGTGCGATAGGCATGTTCACGGTCACCAACGTGACTCTGTGGTTGTTCTTTGCAGTGCTGGCCGTAACAGCTCTGCTGGTTCTGCCCACATCCAAACGTGCCATTGTGCCGACGCGTATGCAGTCGGTGGCGGAACTGGCCTATGGCTTCATCTACAAGATGCTGGAAGACATTTGCGGCAAGGAAGGCGTCAAGTACTTCCCTTATGTCATGACCCTGTTCATGTTCATCGTGACCGCGAACTTCCTGGGTCTGATCCCGACCTCGTTCACCACGACATCGCATTTCGCCGTGACCATCCCGCTGGCGCTGGCCGTGTTCCTGACCGTGACCATTTTGGGCTTCGTCAAGAACGGCGCCGGGTTCCTGGGTTTGTTCTGGGTGTCCAGCGCGCCGTTGGCGCTGCGCCCGATCCTGGCAATCATCGAGCTGATCTCGTACTTCGTGCGTCCCGTCAGCCACTCCATTCGTCTTGCCGGTAACGTCATGGCAGGCCACGCGGTGATCAAGGTTTTCGCAGGCTTCGCCGCGATTGCCGTGATTTCGCCCGTGTCGGTTCTGGCGATCACCGCAATGTACGGCCTTGAGGTCCTGGTGGCCTTCATTCAGGCCTACGTATTCACCATTCTGACCTGTGTATACCTGAAGGATGCGCTGCATCCGTCGCACTGAGGTCCGATACCCAAACATCGAAACTTCCAATTCGTAAGGAGAAACATCATGGAAGGCGATCTCGCACACATCGGCGCAGGCCTGGCAGCAATCGGTTCCGGCGCAGCCGCAATCGGGGTGGGCAACGTAGCAGGCAACTTCCTGGCCGGCGCCCTGCGCAACCCTTCGGCGGCTGCTTCGCAGACCGCAACCCTGTTCATCGGTATCGCATTCGCAGAAGCCCTGGGGATCTTCGCATTCCTGGTCTCGCTGCTGCTGATGTTCGCCGTCTAATCTGCGGAACCTGATCCTTACGCGCAGGTGGGCCCAAGCCATAGCGGCCCATCTGTTGTAAAGACAACGTTCCGACGGAGGACATCATGGCGACTGAACCCATTTCAGAAGAAGTAGTTGGCTCGTGCGTCGACTCGCATGGCTCTGCCATCGGGATGCCACAGCTCTGCTTCGATTGGTTCCCCAACCAGATTTTCTGGCTGGTCATTACGCTGGTCGTCATCTTTCTGGTCCTGTCCCGCGTGGCCCTGCCGCGCATCGCGGCAATCCTGGCGGAACGTCAGGGGACCATTACAAATGACCTGGCTGCGGCCGAAGATCTGAAGGCCAAAGCGGTCGAGGCCGAAGAGGCCTATAACAAGGCGCTGGCCGATGCCCGTGCCGAAGCGCAGCGGATCGCTGCCGAAGCACGCGCCGAAATCCAGTCTGGTCTGGATGTCGCGATTGCAAAGGCGGACGCGGAAATCGCTGCAAAGGCGGCTGAATCGGAAAAGGCGATTGCCGAAATCCGTGTCGGTGCGCTGGAAAGCATTCAGGTGGTTGCCAAGGATACGGCGGCTGAACTGGTAATTGCGCTGGGCGGCGAAGCGGAAGCTGATGCTATTGCCAGTGCTGTTGACGCGCAGACGAAAGGATAAGTGACATGCGGAACACTCTTGCTCTTGTCCTGACCGTTGGTGCAGCCAGCCCGGCCTTTGCCGCAAGCGGCCCGTTTTTCTCGCTTGGCAATACCGACTTTGTCGTCCTTCTGGGCTTCATCGTCTTCATCGCGGTCCTGTTCTACTTCAAGGTCCCCGGTATGATCGGCGGTGCGCTGGACAACCGTGCCGAAGGCATCAAATCCGAACTGGACGAAGCCCGTGCGCTGCATGAAGAAGCACGCACTTTGCTGGCCTCTTACGAGCGCAAGCAGCGTGAAGTTCAGGGGCAGGCCGATGCGATTGTTGCAGCAGCGAAGGAAGACGCGGCTTTGGCAGCAGAACAGGCGAAAGTTGACTTGGAAAAGTCGATCGAGCGTCGTCTTGCGGCTGCTCAAGACCAGATCGCTTCGGCTGAAGCATCTGCAGTGAAGGAAGTGCGTGATCAGGCCGTTTCGGTTGCGGTTTCCGCGGCAAGCTCGGTTCTGGCGAAGCAAATGACCGCAGCGCAGGCCAACAAGCTGATCGATGCATCGATTGCAGATGTAGGTGCCAAGCTGCACTGAAGGGTGACCCCGACAGACAAATGAAACAGACGACCCGAGAGCTTTTGGCTGTCGGGTCTTTTGTTTTTGGCCCGCTTCTGTTTCTGTTGTTCGAAACACTCCGAATCCTACGACCTGCCGGGGATCAGGTTGATAGGAGCGCTCCGCTGGGGGCGTGACAATAGCAGGGAAAGACAGGCGGTGTCAGGCAACGCAGTTTCGATGAATATTGTCGGCGTCGTCCGAAATGGCGGGTCGGCGCTGATCGACACGATCAACAGGATCGAAAACCTGTCCGCGCAGTTGCGCCGGTTCACTGTCACCATTGCGACGAACGACAACACGGACGGTACGGATCAAGTGTTGTCCGACTATGCGGGTCAAAGTAGGCATGTCGATATCATGCGACTGGATGGTCTAGCGTCAGAATTGCCAAACCGGGTCGAGCGCATCACGGCGGCCAGGAACGCAGTTCTCAAAAAACTCGAGGACCAAGACAGGGACCTGGAGTTGACACTGGTGTTGGATATGGATGGTCCGAATACCTGCCTGGATGCTCAGACAGTTCTGGCAGCAGCGCAGCGGGTCGCCCCGTTGTGGGAAGGTGTTTTCGCCAACCCCAAACCAGCGTATGACGATATCTACGCGCTGCGATGCCCTGGCTGGTGTGATGAAGACGTGTGGCAACGCATTCAAAGCACGCGCAGGCCGCTGTTCGGGCGTCGTAAATGGCGCCGGTCTGTTATGAAGTCCGCTGTTTTTGACCGCCAGTTTCACATTCCTGCCGATACGCCCCTGATCCCGGTCGACAGCGCTTTCGGAGGTGCCGGGTTGTATAAATCCCGCGCGCTGCGGGGATTGCGCTATTCTTGCCGGGACGAAAAAGGCCAACAAGTGTGCGAACATGTTATGCTGCACAAACATCTGAGGGATCGCGGTGCAAGGCTGTTCATCGACCCGGCCCTGACAACACTGGCCGCTGAGGACCGTCTGGGAGAAGGCAGCGGGGCTCCGTTTCCCCGACATCTGCTTCCAGCCGCGTCAGGCGCCGCCTAGTCCCGGCCTTGCCCTGCTCGGTCTGAATTATCAGGACGGCCCTTAGGTCCGCCCGGTTTCGTGTTGCAGCCTTTGTTGCGCAATAGCTTCGTTCCGATCGGTCTTTTGTTGGTCCGCCATACAGCGTTCCACAAAGTCCAAATGGCGTTCAATTGCATTTCGTGCAGCCAAAGGATCACGCTGTTGCAGAGCCACATTGATGGCGCGGTGCTGATCTAGGATGGCCTCGCGGGTGGCGCGCTGACGGAACATGGTCTGGCGATTGTAGAACACCCCCTGCACCAGCAGGTCATACATCGACCGCATCATATGCAGCATCACCACATTGTGGCTGGCCTCGATGATGGCCATGTGGAATTCGGCATCCAGCTGCGCCTCGTCATTCGCAGCGTTTCGGTTGTGGGCCGCCTGCATCTTGTCAAAGATCGCTTGAACGACCTTAAGGTCGCTGTCTGATCCCATCCGCGCGGCCCGTTCGGCCGCCAGCCCTTCCATGTCACGGCGAAAGGACAGATAGTCGAATACGGCTTCCTCATGGCTGCCGAACAAACGGATCAGCGCAGGGGAAAAGGCAGAGCCCAGAACCTCGGCCACATAGATCCCGGATCCGGCTTTCGCGGTCAAAAGCCCCTGTTCCTGAAGTTCGGAAATTGCATCACGCAAGGACGGGCGCGAAACGCCCATGCGCTCTGCCAACTCTCGCTCTGATGGCAGGCGCTCTCCAGGGCGCAGGATGCCACGCAGGATCAGAAGCTCGATCTGGCGAACGACTGCGAGCGACAGTTTTTCCGTCTGAACTTTGTGAAAAGGCATCTCATCTTCCGAAATTGGTCAATTCATTTGACCATGGACGCTGGTGCTGTTCAAGAATCCCCGGTCACATCCGCCGAAAAATAAGGTCAGCAATATTGACTTTAATGTGAGAGGGCATAGGCTGCGCCGAATTGAGATCGGAGGAACCTCATGTCCCAAAACCCTTTGTTTGCCACCCGGGCCTCGCGGATGAAAGCGTCAGAGATTCGCGAACTGCTGAAGCTGCTCGACCAACCCGGCATCATTTCCTTTGCCGGTGGGATTCCTGATCCCGCCCTGTTTCCCGCCGATGCATTTGCACAGGCGTTTCAGCAGGCCCTGGGGCCGGATATGCAAGCGCAGGCGCTGCAATACTCGGTCAGCGAAGGCTATGTCCCATTACGGCAGTGGCTGGTGCAGCACATGCACGAAATCGGGGTGGAGTGTGACATCGACAACATCCTGATCACCTCTGGCTCACAGCAGGCGCTGGACTATCTGGGCAAGCTGTTCCTGTCCCCCGGCGATACGGCCCTGGTTGGGTGGCCCACTTATCTGGGTGCGCTGGCGGCATTCAACGCCTATGAGCCGCGCTTTGACCGGCTCAATGGCAACCAAGGGGCGGACGAATACAAGGCCGCAGCAGGCGAAGGCACTGTGAAGTTCGCCTATCTGTCAGCGGATTTTGCAAACCCGACAGGAGAAACCGTGGACTTGCAGGGCAGGGAGGCTCTGCTGGATCTGGCCGAGGAGCTGGATTGCGCGTTGATAGAGGACGGAGCCTATCAGGCTCTGCGCTACGACGGGGAACCGATCCCCCCCATACTGTCTTTGGAGCAGGCCCGCAAAGGGTCAATCGAGGACTGTCGGACGATCTATTGCGGCAGTTTCTCGAAAACGCTGTCGCCTGGTTTGCGCATGGGATGGGTCGTTGCGTCCAAGCCAGTCATTTCTCAGATGGTACTGCTGAAACAGGCAGCCGACCTTCATTCCGCGACCATTAACCAGATGGCCGTGCATCAGGTGGCGCAGGCCTGTTTTGACACTCATATTCCAAAAGTGCGCGAAGTCTATCGCAGCCGCCGTGATGTGATGCTGAACGCATTGGAACAGCATATGCCGGACGGGGTGGATTGGACACGCCCTGAGGGTGGAATGTTCATCTGGGTCACGTTGCCCGAGGGGAGGATTGGCTCTGACCTGCTGGCGCGTGCGCTGGACACAGTCAAAGTAGCTTTTGTTCCGGGGCAGGCGTTTTTCCCGGATGGCAGCGGTGCAAACACGATCCGTCTCAGTTTTTCAAATTCCGACGAGGCGACGATCCGCGAAGGCATTCGCCGGCTGGGAGAGGTGCTGCGGGCCTGACGTTCGGAAAGGTTCTGTTAACCAAAATGCTGCAACTTTGCGGCATGATCCGGTTTCTCGCACTTCTGTTGCTGGCCGCCTGCGCCGCCGGCACTCCGCATTTTCGCGATGTTCCTGCCACTCGCGTGGCTGTGAATGGCAGTGTGTTCGATGTGCGCGTGCGCGGCGATCTGGCCGAGGCTGTGCGGATCAACGCACAATATGCCCCTCGGCTGGGTCCGGTTCGGGATCGGGCCGCGTTGGCGATGGCGCAGGTTTCTGGCTGTCCGATCCTGGATGTTTTGGGTGATGCGGCGGTCACGGTTGGTGTTCTGGGGTGTGATCGAGAGGCGGGCAAGCAATTGCTGCTGACAGCCGTCTCTACCCCGAACTACGAGTGCATCGACTATGGTGCCTATGAAAATGTCGGTGACGACTACGGTTACCAGGTCTTTGAATGCACCCCTTATTAAAACACGCGCATTCTTGCGCATTTAGGCAAGATGTTGTGGATAACTCAAATTGAAATCCCATATCCTGCGCAACTCCGTTGACTCAGACCCCATCCCTTGCGCAGACTTTCAATGCACAGGAATCATGGGACACGCAGCCATTGCGTTTCAGCAAGCTCAAACTGACCGGCTTCAAAAGCTTTGTTGATCCGACCGATCTGATCATCGCGGACGGGTTGACTGGTGTGGTGGGCCCGAACGGCTGCGGCAAGTCCAACCTTCTGGAAGCATTGCGCTGGGTGATGGGGGAAAACCGCCCCAAATCCATGCGCGGCGGCGCGATGGAAGACGTAATCTTTGCCGGTGCTGCCACACGTCCGGCGCGCAACTTTGCCGAAGTCGTTTTGACCTTGGACAACTCGGAGCGTCTGGCACCGTCGGGGTTCAACGACAGCGATCAACTGGAAATCGTACGCCGCATCACCCGCGATGTGGGCAGTGCCTACAAGACAAATGGCAAAGACGTTCGTGCGCGCGATGTGCAGATGCTGTTTGCCGATGCTTCGACCGGTGCGCATTCGCCCGCGTTGGTTGGACAGAACCGCATTGCCGAGTTGATCAACGCCAAGCCGCGCGCCCGTCGCCGTATTCTGGAAGAGGCCGCCGGGATCTCGGGCCTCTATCAGCGTCGCCATGAGGCCGAGCTGAAGCTGAAGGGCACCGAAGCCAACCTGACCCGCGTCGATGACGTGCTGGAGCAGTTGGGCGGACAACTGGCCCAGCTTGCGCGTCAGGCCCGTCAGGCGGCGCGCTATCGCGAAATTGGCGAACAGCTGCGTCAGGCCGAGGGGATGCTGCTTTATCGACGTTGGAAAGAGGCCGACATGGCCCGCCAGCAGGCCGAAGAAAAACTGCGTGAGCGGATCACCGAAGCCTCCCGTGCCGAGGCTGAAGCCCGCGCTGCTGCCGCGAAACGTGCCGAGATCGAGGAAACCCTGCCGCCGCTGCGCGAGGAAGAGGCCATTGCCGCCGCCGTGCTGCAACGCCAGCAGGTGCAGCGCGATCAATTGTCCGATCAGGAAACCCGCGCGCGTCAGACGATCGAAACATTGACCAACCGAATCCAGCAGCTGGGCAACGACATCGAACGCGAAGCCGGTCTGAACCGCGATGCGGGACAAATGATCGAACGGCTGGAATGGGAAGCGCGCGAGTTGGCCAAGGCAGCTGAAGGTCACGATGAGAAAGTGGCCGAGGCGGCGGAAATCGCCCGCGAGGCGGCCTCGATCCTACAGGAACGCGAAGACCACCTGTCGCAGCAAACCGAGGATATGGCCCGCCTAGTTGCCCGGCACCAGTCAGCCCAGCGTCTGGTCGAAGACAGTCGCAAGACGCTAACCCGATCCGAGGGCGAAGAGGGAAAAGCCCGGCAGGCCGTGGACGAGGCGAAAACAGCCCTGATCCGCGCCAGCGAGGCGTTTGAAGAAGCCCAATTGGGCGAGGAAGAAGCCCGTGAAGCGGTCGAAGCCGCCGAAGAGGCTCTTGCCGCAGCGGATGAACTTCGCAACGAAACGCAAGGGCGCGAAGCCGAGGCCCGGGCGCGACGTTCCGAAGCGGAAGGCGAGCTTGGAGCGATCCGGGCCGAAACCACTGCTCTGGCCAAGCTGGTGGAACGCGACACAGCGGAAGGTGGTCAGGTGCTGGACCTGCTGCGCGTCGAACCCGGCTATGAAAAGGCTCTGGGTGCTGCTCTGGCTGACGATCTGCGCGCGCCGCTGGTTGAGGGCGACGGCCCGTCCGGCTGGGTGCAGGTGGCTGGATATGACAGCGACCAGCCATTGCCTGAAGGGGCTGAACCACTGGCGCTTCATGTCTCGGGGCCGGATCGTCTCAGCCGCCGAATTGCCCAGATCGGGTTGGTGGATGCGGATCAGGGCGCGCGGTTGCAGGCGTCGTTGAAACCCGGCCAGCGTCTGGTGTCCCGCTCGGGCGACCTGTGGCGTTGGGATGGGTTCCGTGCCTGGGCCGAAGACGCGCCAAGTGCTGCTGCTCTGCGGTTGGAGCAGCTCAACAGGCTGGAAGCGCTGAAACAGGACCTTGCCCGTGCCGAAGCACAGGCTGACGGTGCCCGTGCCGCACATGAAGCCCTGTCTCAGCAATTGGCGGATGTGACTGAGGCAGACCGCCGTGCGCGTGAAGCCCGCCGTGCTGCTGATCAGCGCATGGCTGAAACCGCCCGTCTGCTCAGCCGGGCCGAAGCGGATCGCAATCTTGCACAAGGCAAGCTGGAAACCCTTGCTCTGGCCGTGGACCGTCACAAGGAAGATGCGATGTCGGCCCGTGCACAACTGCGCGAGGCAGAAGCCTCTCTAAGCGGCCTGGGCGACCTCGACAGCGCCCGTGCAGAAGTGGAAGACATCAAGCAGACCGTCGAGGCGGCGCGGATCACCATGCTGACCCACCGCTCGACCCATGACGAACTGCGCCGCGAAGGGGACGCCCGCACGCGTCGTACCCAAGAGGTCACAAAGGATCTCAGTGGATGGCGCCACCGTTTAGAAACGGCTGAAAAGCGGATCTCGGAACTTGCCGAGCGCAAGGAAAGCTCGGAAGAAGAGCTGACCGAGGCCATGGCCGCGCCCAGCGAAATCGCCGAGGCGCGTGAGGAACTGAACGAACTGATCGCTGCCGCCGAGGCTCGGCGGGCCGAAGCAGCCGACAAATTGGCTGAAGCCGAGGCTCAGCAGCGTGAAATCGTTCTGGCCGAACGGGAAGCCGAGCGTCTGGCATCTGAAGCGCGCGAAAGCCGTGCCGCGGCCGAGGCGCGCTGTGACGCGGCCAAGGAAAGTGTTGTCGCGGCGGCCGAACGGATTGCCGAGGATCAGCAACTGACCCCGAACCAATTGCTGAACCAGCTGGACGTGAACCCCGACCAGATGCCAGCTGCGGACGTTCTGGAATCCGAAGTGAACCGTCACAAACGCCAGCGCGATGCGATGGGTGCGGTGAACCTGAGGGCCGAGGAAGACAGCAAGGAAGTTCAGGAAGAATTCGATACGCTCAGCAGCGAAAAAGCCGATCTGGAAGAGGCGATCAAGGCCCTGCGCAGCGGTATCGCCAGCCTCAACCGCGAAGGGCGCGAGCGTTTGCTGACCGCGTTTGAACAGGTGAATTCAAACTTCGCCATGTTGTTCAAGCATCTCTTTGGTGGTGGCGAGGCCAATCTTGTGATGGTCGAAAGTGACGACCCTCTGGACGCGGGTCTAGAGATCATGTGCCAGCCGCCTGGTAAGAAGCTCTCGACTCTCAGCCTGTTGTCGGGCGGTGAGCAGACCCTGACGGCGACTGCGCTGATCTTCGGCGTCTTCCTCGCCAATCCAGCCCCGATCTGTGTGCTGGACGAGGTTGATGCACCACTGGACGATGCAAACGTGACGCGCTTCTGTGATCTGCTGGACGAGATGTGCCGCCAGACCGACACGCGCTTCCTGATCATCACCCACCATGCGGTGACTATGGCGCGCATGGATCGCCTGTTCGGTGTCACCATGCAGGAACAGGGTGTCAGTCAGCTGGTTTCGGTCGATCTGAAGAAGGCCGAACAGATGGTCGCGTGACCCCGTTCACTGCAAGTTTATGACGGGTGCAACTTTATCGCGCTAGTCTGGGCGCATGACGCGCTTTCTGATCTCTGCCCTCGTCGCCGCCAGCCCGGCCTTTGCCGCCGACTGGCCTGTCAAAACCGGGGACATTCCCCTGACAACCGCAGAGCTTGACGCTTTGGCAGGACAGACACTGACTTTCTACGACGACGGGCAAGCGAAATTCTCAGCGGGCGGGGCCTATTCCTACACATACGCGAGCGGAGATTCTGCTTTTGGTACCTATTCCATTGCCGAGGATGGCAGTGTCTGCATCGCCTACCGCACCGGGTTCAGCCGGTGCGATTTGTACGTGCGCAGCGGGGAAAGGTTGATCCTGATTGACGAAAAAGGCGACCGGTATCCGGTGCGTAGTGAATAAAATGATCTGAAATTTTTATATTTCCAGATCATTTGATAGACAAATACCGAAAATCCAGATGATGTAAGGGAGGAAACCTGACAACCAAGGCGGTATCGTCCCGGAGAATCTTCTTTGATGTACGGGAAAAAAAATGTGCCGTTTTTTGGCTTGGGTTGGGCAGCAGCGATATCTGGACGAACTGGTCCTTGAGCAAGAACAATCGCTTGTTATTCAAAGCCGAAACGCATTAATTGGGAAAACACCGATAAACGCGGATGGGTTCGGTCTGGCATGGTATTCTGATCGTGAAACGCCGTGCTTTTACAAGGACACCCATCCAGCGTGGTCTGATGCCAATCTGAAGCAATTGGCGCATCACACGAAATCACGGCTGTTTCTGGCCCATGTACGGGCCTCGACGGGTATGGCGACCTCGCGCAACAACTGTCACCCCTTTGGCGTCGGCAGATGGAGCTTCATGCATAACGGTCAGGCCGGGGGTCATGAACGCATCCGGCAAGAGCTTGATACCATGATCCCGGCGCACCTGTACCAACATCGTATGGGCGCAACCGAGAGCGAGGCGATCTTTCTCATCGCCCATGGAAAGGGGCTGGACGCCGATCCTGTTGGTGCAATGGCCCGTGCGGTCGGTCGGGTCGAAGCCCTTTCCAGGCACCGCGGAGCATCACCCTATCTTCGGTTTGCCGCCTGCTGGTCGGACGGTAAACGGGTTTTTGCGGCCCGTTATGCCTCTGATCGGTTTGCACCCAGCTTGCATTACAAGGCCTGCAAAGACGGTATCATCATTTCGTCCGAGCCACTGGATGCCAATAATGAAGGATGGCTCGAGATACAGCCCAACACTGCAATCGAAACCGAGGGTGCCGTGGTGACGACGCGCGCCTTTGCACCCCATGTTCCGCAGGAACGGGAATGGGTCGCGTGAGCGTGGTTGCTGCTTAAAGCCGGTTTAGCAGATCCACTGTCGGCCATGCGTCGGCCGGCAGGCCAAGCCGCTTCTGTTCCGCCTGCACGGCCGCTCTGGTGCCAGCCCCAAGGATCCCGTCGACCTTGCCAACGTCATACCCTTTGGTCTGAAGCTTGCTTTGCAGCTGCTTCATCTGCGCCCCGTTCAGACCTTGTGCGGGATTGCCGGCATCGTAAATCTGCGCCCCTTCCAGACGTGTACCGAAATAGGCGGCGGTCATTACATAAACAAAGCTCTGGTTCCATTCGAAATAGACGTCGAAGTTCGGATAGGCCAGAAAGGCCGGGCCGTTGTGCCCCTGTGGCAGGATCAGCGAGGCGGGCAGGTTCGCCAGCGACCCGCTGCGCGCCTGAACGCCCATGGCCTGCCAATCCGCCACCGAACGGGGCTTGCCGGGGCCGGATAGCGACCAATCCATCTGCGCGGGCACCGTGACCTCCTGTAGCCAGGGTTCGCCTGCTCGCCAGCCCAGATGCGACAGCATCTTGGCCCCGGACATCAGCGCATCGGGGGCCGAGGTTTTCAGACGGACATGCCCGTCGCCGTCACCATCGACACCGTTTTCCAGAATATCCCGCGGCAGCATCTGGACCATACCGATTTCACCGGCCCATGCGCCAGTTGTACGGGCCGGGTCGAAATCACCGTTCTGATATAGCTCGATAGCTGCAAAGATTTGGGGGCGGAACAGGTCGGGCCGACGGCAGTCATGGGCCAAAGTCACCAGTGCGTTTCGGGTGTTGAAGTCGCCCTGAAACGATCCGTAATCGGTCTCGAACGCCCAGAAAGCCAGCAACACCCCACGCGAGATGCCGTATTCCCTCTTGATCCGGCCAAATACCGCATCGTATTTGCGCGACATCGCTTGCCCGCGTTCGATACGGTTGGCCGAGATCAGACGACGGGAAAACTCGATGAAGGGCTTCTGAAACACTCCCTGCGCCCGGTCGGCCTTCAGCACGGCGCCATCCTGCTGCACGCCTTTGAAAAAAGCGTTCACGGTGGATTTTTCAAAGCCTTGTTGTTTGGCCTCGGCCTTTAGCCCTTTGACAAAAGAATTGAAGTCACCGCCACATTGGGCCAAGGCAGGAGAGGCAAACAGGGCAGCGGCGATAAGGCCGGAAAGAAAACGCATGAAGGGACCCTTCAGAATATCAGTTTGACCACAACCCACACTGACACGAGCCCAAGCGCAAGCCCCCAAACGCTCCACAACATGTGACATGCGCGAAAAACCTCTGACGCCCCGATCTCGCGCGGGGCATCGCCATTGACCCAGGCCAGATCCCGTACCTTACCGTCATAGCTGCGCGGTCCGGCTAGGGCGACGTTCAAGGCGCGGGCCATGGCGGCCTCGGGCCAGCCTGCGTTGGGCGAGATATGGCGACGTGCATCCGCCACAATCACGCGCCAGCGCGACCGCTGTCCAGAGAGTGCCACGATCATCACACAGGTCAGACGGGCAGGGATCAGGTTCAGCAGATCATCGAACCGGGCCGAGGCCCAGCCGAAGTCGCGGTATTTTTCATTGCGATACCCGATCATGCTGTCGGCGGTATTTACCGCCTTATAGGCCAGCAGCCCCGGCAACCCCGCGACCAGAAACCAGAAAGCAGGCGCGATGACACCGTCGCTAAGGTTTTCTGCGGCGCTTTCGATGGCTGAGCGTGCCACCTGCGCCTCGGTCATGTCCTGTGTATCGCGCGAGACGATCCTGGCCACCTGCGTCCGTCCCTCTGCCAGCGAGGCCATCAGCCCTTTGCCCACGGCGCGAACATGCGCGACCAACGATTTTTGCGCCAGCAGGATCGCGCAGACCAGGATTTCGACAACTGGCCCCAGCAGGGACAAAGCCCATCCAAGCCCCCATGCGCCGCAAACCAGCAGGACAAGCACACCCACCCCTTTTGCCCGACGTGCGGCCCCGTGATTCAGACGTTTATCCAGCCAGCCAATCAGGTTTCCGATCACTACCGCCGGATGCTTGATACGCGACCAGAGCCAGTCGGGTTCTCCCAGCGCTGCGTCCAGACACATGGCACAGACCAGCATCAGGCCAAGGCTCACAGCGCGACCTCCAGCCGGTCCCACCCGTTCGCAGGAGGCAAACCGAGGCGCAGATAGGTTTCGGAGTAGGGGAAGATGCGGCTCCAGATATGGTTCTGTGCCAGCTGTTCCTGCCAGCGGGAGGCATCATCGACCTTGTACAATCGGAACAGGCTTGTGCCGCCAGCGACCTTGGCTCCTCTGGCCGTCAACAGCAAATCCAGCCGAGTGGCCTCGTCTGCCAGTCGCTTACGCGTGGCGTTCGCCCAATCCGTATCTTCAAGGGCCTGTGTGCCAACCCGCAAGGCAGGGCCTGAAACCGACCATGGCCCAGTCAGATCGTTCAGCCGGTTGATCAAGTCCGGTCGTCCGATGGCGAATCCCAGTCTCATCCCGGCCAGCCCCCAGAACTTGCCAAAACTCTTCAGCAAGATCACGCCGGGGCGGTCTGCCAGATGGATCAAGGACTTGTCCGGCATGACGTCGCCAAAGCTTTCATCAATAACGGTAAGTGGCGCTGAGACGTCGCTTTCCTGCCAGATATACCCGTCGGGATTGTTCGGATGGACGATCACGCGGGCGTCACCCGGCCCTTTTGTTTGAACATTCCACCCCTGTGCCGAAAAGGCGGCGGCGTGTTCGTTATAGGTGGGCGGCGTGATCTGTACCGTACCCGCCGCAGTTAGCGCGGGAAGACGCGCGATGACCGCCGATGCTCCCGGTGCGGGCAGGATCGATGCTCGGTGCGGCACGTCCCAGAACCGGCGTGCGGCACCGTTCAGCCGTTCAAAAGCCCCGTGATCCGGTAACTCAGCCCAGTCAGCGGCAGTCAGGCCCGAAACAGGATAGGTATGCGGATTGATGCCGGTAGACAGATCGATCCAGTCGGTGCGTTGCCCGCCGTATTGTGCAATCGCCCTGTCCAGCCCGCCGCCGTGGTCGCGAACCGTGCGTGGATCCAGGTCTTGATCCGATGTGCTCATCTGCTCTCTCTGCGAGAAAAAAACCGCTTTTGGCGTGCTTCAAGCGGATTCTTGCCTCTAATACAAGCAAATCCGCCCGATCACGGGGCTGTGGGGCTGCTGTTAACACTTTGTTAAGGAAATAACGGGATCACGGACCACGGGGGTCGGCACCACTCACCATATCAAGTGCCGAGGTTGTTGCAAATGAAAGTTCTGATTGTTGAGAGTAATTCCGACCTTGGTCGGGTCTGGAAAAGGCATCTGGAACGGCAAGGCGCCGAGGTCACACTGGTCGAGACGCAGGAGGCCGCCATTCTGGCGCTATACGGCACGGATTTCGAAATCATCGTGCTGGATCTGGTTCTGGAAACCGGAAGTGCTCTGGCTGTGGCCGATTTTGCCAGCTATCGCCGCCCCCAGGCGCGGGTGATCTTTGTCACCAACACCACCTTCTTCTCGGATGGATCAATCTTTGCCCACAGTCCGAATGCCTGTGCTTATGTGCAAAGCGAAACACCGCCAGAGGATCTGGCGGCGATGGTTGAACACTACGCAGCTGGGCGCTGATCGCGGCGGTGCGGTTCTGCGTAATCCAGCACCGGGTTCACCGGAATGATCCGGTATGGATTGATGCTGTCATGGCTGTAGTGATAGTGGCGCACGATATGGGTCATGTTCACGGTGGGGGCCACGCCGGGCCATTGGTACAATTCACGCGTATAGGCCCATAGATTCGTGTAATCGATCAGACGCCGTTTGTTGCATTTGAAGTGCAGGTGATAGACCGGGTCAAAGCGGATCAGCGTCGTAAACAGCCGCCAGTCAGCCTCGGTGATCCGATCCCCCATCAGGTAACGGTTCCGGGCCAGACGGTCTTCCAGCCAGTCCAGCGTGTCGAACAAAGGACCCACTGCGGCGTCGTAGGCCGCTTGCGAGGTGGCAAAGCCGGACTTGTACACGCCGTTGTTGACGTCTGAGTAGATGCGCCCGTTGACCTCTTCGATTTCATCGCGCATCGCTTCGGGCCAGTAATCATCGGTATTGCCGGTGATCCCGTTGAAGGCCGAATTGAACATGCGGATGATTTCCGAGCTTTCGTTCGAGACAATGGTTTCCTTCTGCTTGTCCCATAGGATCGGCACGGTCACGCGGCCCGAATAGGCTGGATCGGCTTTGGTATAGATCTGGTGAGCATAGTTCAGCCCATAGAGATCGTCGCCCGTCGCGCCATGGCCGTCTGTTTCAAAGGTCCAGCCTTTGTCCAGCATGTCCGGATGTACGACCGAGACTGAAATCAGATCGTTCAGCCCTTTCAACTCGCTAAAAATCAGGGTGCGATGCGCCCAGGGGCAAGCGTAGCTGACATAGAGGTGATAGCGCCCGGGTTCCGCCTTGAACTCGCCTTTGCCTGATGGTCCCGCCTCGCCGTCAGCTGTCAACCAATTGCGAAACTGCGCGGCGCTGCGCTTGAATGCACCGCCCGTGGATTTGGTATCATACCAAGTGTCGTGCCATTTTCCTTCGACCAACAGGCCCATATCTTTTCCTCCGCATGCGCGTTTCGCCAAAGATAGGGCCGGACCCGGTGTCTTCCTATGCGAGTGCCCGCGCAAATGCCCTGCATTCGCGCACAGTCGAGGCCGGGGTTTCTGTGCAGGAAACCTCCGCCAGATCGGATGTCTGTGACGTGGTTCACTGGATTTTTACAACTTTTCCCGCACAATGGTAGTCATTCACGGGGGGAACAGATTAATGAGTACCTATGTTTCAAAGGAAATACGCGCCGAGTTGGACGCGGCACGAATCGCCACATTGAAAAAAGCCAGCCGTTTACGTGTGGAAATGGGCGACAATACTTACAAAATACTCAAATTGTGGAAAGACGGTTTTACGGTTGAGGCGGAAACCACGCCGCGCCTGCGCGGACTTGTCGATATCTATGACGGGGCCAACCACCTCTATCAATGCCTCATCGTCGCGGATGAGGATGAGGGCGGTGAGATGCGGTATGAATTCAAACGCAGCACGGCGGCCCATGACAGCGCGCCGCTTGACTTTTATCGCGCGCCCGACGCGCCGATCGCCCTGCTTGGGCTTGACGACTAAGGGCGAATTTCAACGGGCGTTCCAGTTGCGTCCAGGATTTGGTCGATACCAGAGGCCAGCGGTGCCAGCATAAGGGCAGGCACGCGCGGGCCAAAGCAGCGTCAGCCAAATCAACCGGCACCTGTGAACAACAGGGCAGAGCTTGAAATTCCCGGCCGACGCATACTTATTGCAGATCCCCGAAGGCCTGTTTCAGCCGCACGCAAGCTTCCTCAACCCGCGCTCTTTGTGTGGCGAGGTTGAACCGTTCGAACGTCTCGCCTCCAGTGCCGAAACCCGGACCTGACGATGTCGCGATCCGCGCGTCCTCGCGCAGACGACGGACAAATTCGGCGTGATCCATGCCGGTGCCCGAGAAATCGACCCAGGCCAGATAGGTCGCCTGCAAGGGCATCGACCAAAGCCCCGGAATTTCGGCGATGGTCTGATCGAACAGGCGCCGGTTTTCCTCCAGATGCGCGATCTGGGCATCCACCCATTCGGCCCCTTCGGGGCTGTAGGCGGCGGTGATCATCGCCACACCCAGCGCGCTGGGATCGTAATCCAATGTCTGCAGCCGTTGCTTCATGGCCGCGCGCAGTTTGGGATCGGGAATGATCATATTGCCGGTCCGCTGCCCGGCGATGTTGAAGGTCTTCGACGCTGCCGTCAGCGTCACTGTCCAAGGCCGCGCATCTGGAGCGGCCACATCCATCGGCACAAATTTGGCGTCGGGATAGACCAAATCGTGGTGAATCTCGTCCGATATCAGGATCAAACCGTTCCGTTCGGCAAACGCGGCTACGGCTTGCAATTCCTCGGGTGTCCAGACGCGACCTGACGGGTTTTGCGGCGAACACCACAGCAGCATCTTCTCGGACCCGTCCAGCCGGGACTGGGCGTCCTCCAGATCAAGGCCATAGCTATCCCTGTCCCGCACCAATGGGCATTCTACGACACGGCGGCCCGATTTGTTCACCTTGTGCGCGAACTCATGGTAGACGGGGGTGAAGATCACGATGCCATCACCGGGATCGGTCCATACATCCAGCGACAGGGCGATTGCATTGCCCAGACCCTGGGTTGTCAGAATCCAATCTGAGTCGATTTCCCAATCATGCCGGGTTTTCATCCACCACTGAACCGACGCCAGGTAATCCGGGTGCATCCATGAATAGCCAAACACGCCGTGATCTGCGGCTTTGCGCACCGCGTCGATCACGCAGGGTGCTGTTTGGTAATCGGAATCGGCCGTCCACATGGCCAGACCGTCCTCGGGCGAGATGCCATACAACATCTCCATCTTGTCCCATTTTGAACTGTTGGTGCCCCGGCGGTCGATCAGGTCGTTGAAAGTCATGTCTGCTCCATTTTGTCGATCGAAAGCTAACCGCAAATCGGGCAGGTGCAAGGGGGGCGTTGCGGCGCGGGGCGGGATGGCCTAAATCAGCCACATGAGACGCAATATCCTGATCCATCCCGACCCCCGCCTGAAAAAGGTCTGTGCGCCTGTGTCCGACCTGACGGATGAGCTGCGCACGCTGGCTGACGACATGCTGGAAACCATGTATGACGCGCCCGGGATTGGCCTCGCCGCACCTCAGATCGGTGTTCTGGAGAGGTTGATCGTGCTGGACTGCGTCAAGGAAGAAGGCGAAACACCGCGCCCGCTGATCATGTTCAACCCCGAGGTTATCGCGTCTTCCGAAGAAACCAATGTGTACGAGGAAGGATGCCTGTCGATCCCGGATCAATATGCCGAAGTGACCCGCCCCAAGGTGGTCGATGTCACCTGGATGGACGAGAAGGGAAACCTGCAACAGGAGACTTTCGACGGGCTTTGGGCCACTTGCGTGCAGCATGAAATCGACCATTTGAACGGCAAGCTGTTCATCGACTATCTCAAACCTTTGAAACGGCAAATGATTACCCGCAAGATGCAAAAGCTCAAACGTGAACGGACGCGCGTATGACCGTTCGTACCTGTCTGCCCTGGCCCGACAAACGCTTGCGCACCAAGGCGGATCAGGTGACCGAAATCACCGATGAAATTCGTCGGATTTGGCAGGACATGATCGACACGATGGAGGCCATGCCCGGTGTCGGTCTGGCCGCGCCGCAGATCGGAGTGATGTTGCGTCTGGCCGTGGTCGATGGGTCGGCCGAGCGGGGCAAGGCCGTGCGTCTGGCGAACCCGGAAATTCTGCACAGCTCGATTGAACTGCGTGAACATGAAGAGGCCAGTCCGAACCTGCCGGGCGTGTCGGCCACGGTAAAACGTCCGCGTGCAGTGACTGTCAAATTCCTGAACGAACAGGGCATGGTGGACCGTCGCGATTTTGTCGGCATCGAGGCCACCAGTGTCCAGCACCAGATCGACCATCTGAATGGCCGGATGTATTTCGACCGGCTCAGCAAGGTTAAACGCGACATGCTGCTGCGAAAAGTCAAAAAACAGGTATAAAGATGCGCGTTGTTTTCATGGGAACCCCGGATTTCTCGGTGCCGGTTCTGGATGCGCTGGTCGAGGCCGGGCATGAGATCGCCGCCGTCTATTGCCAGCCCCCGCGCCCAGCGGGGCGGGGCAAGAAGGATCGCCCAACGCCGGTTCACGCACGTGCTCAGGCGCTGGGTCTGGACGTGCGTCACCCAACCTCGCTGAAACCGGCTGAGGAACAGGACAGTTTTGCCGCACTGAATGCGGATGTGGCGGTCGTTGTGGCTTATGGGCTAATCCTGCCCCAGCCCGTCCTCGATGCGCCGACTCATGGCTGCCTGAACATTCACGCCAGCCTGTTGCCGCGCTGGCGCGGGGCGGCTCCGATCCATCGGGCGATCATGGCAGGCGATGCGCAAACCGGCATCTGTATCATGCAAATGGAGGCGGGCCTTGATACCGGCCCCGTTCTGCTGCGGCAGGCCACCGATATCGGGCCCGAGGAAACCACCGCGGAACTGCATGACCGGCTCTCGGCGATGGGCGCGGCTCTGATTGTTGAGGCGTTGGCAAAGCTGCCCGGCCTGACTCCTGATCCGCAGCCCGAGATTGGTGTCACCTATGCCGCAAAGATCGACAAGTCCGAGGCTCGCGTGGACTGGTCGCGCCCCGCCGTTGAGGTCGATCGGCAGATCCGCGGCCTGTCGCCCTTTCCCGGGGCCTGGACCGAGATCGAAGGCAATCGGGTAAAGCTCCTCGCCTCGCGTCTGGCCGAAGGACAGGGCGCACCGGGGGAGGTTCTGAATGACAATCTGTATGTGGCCTGCGGGCAGGGTGCCGTAGAGCTGCTGCGCTTGCAAAGGGCAGGCAAAGGCGCGCAGGATAGGGAAACCTTCCTGCGGGGCTGGCCAATCCCGATTGGCACCCGGATGTCTTCGGAGTAAAGCCATATGTTCATGGTGATGATGGGCACTGTCGTGATTGCCGGGATCGTCGGGTATCTGTCCGAACAGACCGGTTTCACCCATAACGGATATTTACAATCCATCATCATCTGCGTGGGCGGGGCGTTCCTGTTCTATTTCGTCCGCATCATGTTTGGCATCAGCTTTGGCCCTCCGGGGCTGGATTCGGTGATTTCGTCCATTGGGGCCCTGATCATCGTGCCGACCCATTGGAGGAAGTGATATGCCAATCGTCGCCCTGATCATCATCGGCGCAGCGGCAGGGTTCCTCGCCACCCGCCTGATGCGGATCGAGGCCGACATCCCGACGACCATGCTGATCGGTATTGTCGGGGCCTTGATCGGAGGGTTCGTTCTGCGGTTTCTTGTAACCGTTATGGGGTGGCTGTCTGGTTTTGTCGGGGCGGTTCTGGGTGCATTGCTGGTGATCTGGATCTGGCAGACCTACCTGCGCCGTTAACCCCTTGACCCGGCGCCATTCCTCCATCCAGATCACATTCAAGTAAAAAGGGGAGTGATGATGCCGTACGAACTGAAGCCGGGAGATGTCGCTTTGATGGGCATTCCTCTGGATCTGCATTCCTCGTTCCTGCAAGGGCCGGCATTCGCCCCCGGACGCATCCGCGAGGCGCTGCATTCCGGCGCGGCCAACCTGACGGCCGAGGATGGCACTGATCTGGGTGCAAGCGCCCAATTCCGGGATACCGGCGATCTGGGTGTTTTTGAGATGCGCGGGCAGGAACCGATTGACCGGATCGAGGCCGAAGCGGCGAAGCGGATCGCAACCGGCGCACGCCTGTTGTCACTGGGCGGTGACCATTCCGTGGCCTATCCGCTGATCAAGGCCCATGCAGACCGGTACGAAGGGCTGAATATCCTGCATATCGACAGCCACCCTGATCTGTACGAAACGCAGGATATCGGACCGCTCGGCCATGGCTGCCCCTTTGCCCGCGTGATGGAGAACTGCCCGGTCAAGCGTCTGGTGCAGGTCGGCATCCGCACCATGAACGCGCATCAGCGTGAACAGGCCGACAGGTTCGGCGTCGAGGTGATCGACATGCGCAGCTGGAGCCCCGATTTGCAGATTGCCTTCGATGGCCCCGTCTACCTGTCACTGGATCTGGATGCGTTGGACCCGGCCTTTGCCCCCGGCGTCTCGCACCATGAGCCAGGCGGGCTGAGCACGCGCGAGGTTATCGACCTGATCCATCGGTTCAAAGGTCAGCTGGTCGGTGCAGATATTGTCGAGCTTAACCCGCATCGCGACCCCTATGGCATGACGGCGATGGTGGCCGCGAAGTTCGTCAAGGAAATCGGCGCGCGCTTGTTGAACGGCTAACTTACCTTTCGTCGCACTCCGTCGCAGACCCAAGTGCCGGAGCACCTCTGGTGGTCAAACCGAACCGGTTCGCTTCGGTGGTGTTCATCCAGTGCATACTGTCGGCCGGGGCGGCATAGAGGGTGTACCAGTAGAATGCCTCATCCACGCCGATGTCTTTGAAATAGTCCAGGTATCGGTCATGTTCGGGGTCGTCCTCGGGCAAGTCGGTCGCCACCAGACCTGACCCGGCCCAGCTGTGGACACCGACACAGGCCCCCGGTTGCAGGACGCGGCGGTTTCCGGCCAGAAACAGATCGGTGCCCCCGCTGGCAACCAGACCGTTCGAGGGCACGACGGTATCGAACCCGGCCCTGTGCACTTCGCGGCTGAAAATAACGTTGGCGTCATCATCCAACGATCCTTCAATGTATTGCAGCACCAGCGTTCGGGCTTCGGGGTTTTGGGCGATCACTTCCTCAAAGGCAGACAGGGTTGTCTCGTCAATCGTGCCCGAGGCGATGATCTGGTCGCCCTGAGCAACAAAACTGACAGGAGTGTAATACGCGCCACATGAGGCGAGCAGGGCCAGGCAAGATGTGATGGATGTAAGTCTAAAGGACACATTGGCCTCCGGGCTGCGCTTTCAGCAGGGGTATCAGCATGCCGCTTTGGCGTCCACAGATAGGCTCAGTTGCGCGGCGGGCGGCTTTTGTAGACCGGCATCTGCCAGCCAAACATCAAAGATCCGGCTCGCAACGCCCAGCACACCAGCGCGCAGAGAGCCAGAGAAAACGCAGGCTCTGTCCCCAATCTGGCAGCCAGCACTGCCGTCAGGGCACCTGTAAAGGCACAGGACACATAAAGTTCGCCCTGTTTCAGCACCAGCGGCACTTCGTTGCAGACCACGTCGCGCATCAGCCCACCCAGGCATCCGGTGGTCACACCCATCAAAACGACAATGACCCCGGACTGATCCAGCGACAGCGCCGCGCCGGTTCCGGCCGCAACGGCAACCGACAGCGCAAAACTGTCCAGCCAGACCAGCCAGTTATAACGGCTTTCAACCAGATGTGCTGTAAAGAACACCAAGACCGACGCCGCGACTGCGATCAGGATGTAATTCGGCTGCCCGACCCAAAAGATCGGGTGACGATCCAGCAAAAGGTCTCGTACAGTGCCGCCACCGACGGCGGTCAGGCAGGCCATGAAAGCAAAGCCCACCAGATCCAGCTGGGCACGGCTGGCCACCAGTGCCCCTGTCAACGCGAAGATCAGAACTGAGGCATAGTCCAGCAGCGTCAGTGCGGTCACGCCTGTGCCTTTTTCGGTTTGAACGGCGCCATGCCGGCACGAGCCAGTTCATCGGCTTTTTCATTCTCGGGGTGGCCCGCGTGGCCCTTGACCCATTCCCAGGTCACATCATGCCGTTCCTGCGCCTCATCCAGACGCTGCCACAGATCGACATTCTTAACCGGCTTCTTGTTCGAGGTTTTCCAACCGTTGCGCTTCCAACCGAAAATCCAGCCGGTGACACCGTTCTTCACATAGGCGCTGTCGGTGACGATGGTGATCTTCGACGGCCGCTCCAGCGTTTCCAGCGCGCTGATGGCGGCCAGCAACTCCATCCGGTTGTTGGTGGTCTCGGCCTCGCCTCCGTTGAGCTCACGTTCTTTCAGAACCCTGTCCCCGTCCATCGCGCGCAGCAGCACGCCCCAGCCGCCGGGGCCAGGATTGCCCGAACAGGCGCCGTCTGTATATGCAAACAATTCAGGCATGGGCAAACACCAGAACATATCCATCATACGATCCGGCCAGACCCTTTCCGATGCCGTGGACTGCGCGATCAATCGTAAACCCGGCCTCTTTCAATGCGTCTTCGATTTCGGACTCTGTGTAATAGGTGTAATAGCGATCCAGATCATCGCGGTGCTCACCGGTGCCCAGTTTCATCCCCAGAAACAACTGGCCGCCCGGTTTCAGAGCCCTGTGGATCGATTGCAGATGGCGCGGGAAATCTGCGCGGGGTGCGTGCAGCAGGGAAAAGCTGGCGTAAATCCCGTCATATTCGGCTGTCTCGGTGACGTCATCGAACGTACCCAGATGTGCATCCACACCGTTTACGCGTGCATGTTCGACAAAGGCTGGCGTGGCATCCAGTGCCCGAACTTTCAGCCCCTGACGCATAAGGAAACTGCTGTCCGACCCCGGCCCGGACCCCAGATCCAGTACATAGCCTCCTGCACCGACCGCATCGGCGAAAGCCTGACGAGCCTCAAGCTGCTCGGGCGGCAGGGGGATCTTCAGATATTCGGCCACCTTGTTTGTATAGGCTTTGATCGTACGTTCATCGGTCACAGGTACACTCCGACTGCAAGGCTGGCCAATACGACTGCGGTCAGCAGGATGCGCAACTGCATCCACCAGATCGGTGTAAGGCGCCAGTAGGAAAACAGGGCATCCAGCAACAACAAGCCAACGAACCCATATATCAGATTGGTGCCCGCATTGACCGGCCCGCCCCCTGTCATAGCAAATGCCCAAAGCGCGGGCAGAACCGACAACAGATAACACAGTGCCGCCTTGCTGCCTGACGTCTTGGTGGCAAAGCCCCAGAGAACACCGGACATGAAGCTCAGGATGACCGATCCATAGAACAGTTGCACATAGGGCCCTACGAAACGTGGGCCAAAGGTTTGCGCGCCCCAGGCATTCAGGTCGCCGTTCAGATAGGTCAGCGCGCCCCAGACAAACGGGACAAGTCCCGCCAGTCCCAGATAGAGCGGTGCTTTCGGCACTCCGTTCACGCCGGTTGCCTTAACACGCGGGGGACTTTGAACTCGACGTTTTCAATGGCGGTCTCGACCGGCTCGACGGTGACATCATAATGCGCGCTGAACGCTTCGATCACCTCGTTCACCAGAACCTCCGGGGCCGACGCGCCTGCAGTGACAGCCACGGTCGAGATACCCTCAAGCGCGCGCCAGTCAATCTCGGTGGCGCGCTGGACAAGCTGCGCGTACTGACACCCCTCGCGCGAGGCGACCTCGACCAGGCGGCGCGAGTTCGATGAATTCGGCGCCCCCACAACCAGCAAGGCATCCGCCTTGGGGGCCACGGACTTCACCGCTTCCTGCCGGTTCGTGGTGGCATAGCAGATGTCTTCCTTGTGCGGTCCGACAATGGCTGGGAACCGGGCCTGAAGGGCTGCGATGATGTCCTTGGTGTCATCGACCGACAGGGTGGTTTGGGTGACAAAGGCCAGCTTCTGCGGGTCGCGCACCTGCACCGTGGCAACGTCGTCCACGGTCTCGACCAGCAGCACATCGCCCTCGGGCAACTGCCCCATGGTGCCCACGGTTTCCGGATGGCCCTTGTGGCCGATCATAATCATCTGCAACCCCGCATCCGCGTGGCGCTGCGCCTCGACATGCACCTTGGAAACCAGAGGACAGGTGGCGTCCACATATATCATCTCGCGCTGGGCAGCCTCGGCGGGAACGGATTTCGGCACTCCGTGGGCGGAAAAGATCACGGGGCGGTCATCGGGGCATTCCTGCAACTCTTCGACGAAAACGGCCCCTTTGGCGCGAAGGCCATCGACCACGAATTTGTTGTGCACGATCTCGTGGCGCACATAGACCGGTGGGCCCCATTTCTGCAAAGCCATCTCAACGATCTTGATGGCGCGGTCCACACCGGCGCAGAACCCGCGTGGGGCGGCAAGGTAAAGTGTCAGTGGCGGCTTTTTCATCAGGCTGTCTCCTTATGGCACAGGTAAGTCTTTTCCCGGCCTTGGTCCAGACAGGACATCGTCATTCCTCTGACACGAATCGTTGCTAATCAGGTGATGTTTAAGCACCTGTACCTTGTTAAAGAAGCGCGGCCAGGACCGACGTCCTGACCGCGCGATTTTTTCCCATCATGACAGGCCAGTCGCCTTGTTAGCTGTTGCTGGCAACAGCGACGCTGCGATGCTCCGTTGGCATTTCACGCGGCGGGCGACCGATGACATCGCGCAGGTCTTCCAGCTCGATGAAATTGTCTGCCTGGCGGCGCAGTTCGTCCGAGATCATCGGTGGCTGGCTGCGGATGGTCGAAACCACCGATACGCGCACACCCTGCCGTTGCAGGCTGGCGATCAACGGGCGGAAATCCCCATCACCCGAGAACAGCACGATATGATCGACGCGCGGCGCCAGTTCCATGGCATCGACGGTAAGCTCGATATCCATATTTCCTTTGACTTTCCGACGCCCCATGCTGTCGGTGTATTCCTTGGCCGGTTTCGTGACCATGGTGAAGCCATTGTAATGCAGCCAGTCAACCAATGGACGGATCGGCGAATACTCGTCGTTTTCCAGCAGCGCTGTGTAGTAGAAGGCACGAAGAAGCTTGCCGCGGCGCATGAATTCCTGCCGCAGAAGTTTGTAGTCAATGTCGAAACCGAGTGCTTTTGCCGCGGCATAAAGATTCGAGCCGTCGATGAACAGCGCTAGCCGTTCGTCTTTATAAAACATAAATGGTCCCTTCCGGTATAATCCAGTGCGTGCCGCGTTACGTGAGTGAGTGAGTGATAAAATGACGCGCTCTGGTAAGCCTATAATTAGAACTTCTGTCGGTTATCGCAAGTATGCAATGGGTCGAATGTAGGGTATCACATGAGCAAATCCATGCCAAATGCCGTTGTTGCGCTGGGCGCAAATCTCGATTTGAGAGGAAATAGTCCCGCTGTAACACTTCAGAGCGCGCTTGACGCGTTATCGCGTCACAATGTGATGATTCGCTCTGTCAGTCGTTTTTTTGCGACACCGTGCTTTCCCGCCGGGGCCGGCCCGGACTACGTGAATGCCGCGGCGCTGATTGCGACCGAGAAATCTCCGTCGCAGGTGTTGCAGGCGCTGCACGAGGTCGAACAGGAATTCGGGCGCGAACGGGTGCAGCGCTGGGGGATGCGGACGCTGGATCTGGATCTGGTCTGTTTCGAAGATCAGGTCCTGCCGGATCGCGCCGTGTTCGATCGCTGGCTGACCCTGCCGGCCGAATCGCAAAGGCAGGAGGCGCCGGATCAGTTGGTTCTGCCGCACCCGCGCCTTCAGGATCGCGCCTTTGTCCTGGTGCCAATGGCCGATATCGTGCCCGAATGGCGTCATCCGGTTCTGGATCTCACGGTCTCCGAGATGATCCAGGCCCTTCCCGCGGCAGAGGTCGAGGCGGTCACGGCGCTGTGATCCGTGCAAATGCAGCATTTCCTGCTTGTCAAGGCGCGGATTCGCGCTTAGATAAACCCCTTCCTGACATGGATTCAGAAACGGAGAGCGCCCAATGGCCCGCGTGACGGTTGAAGATTGCGTAGACAAGGTTCCAAACCGGTTCGAGCTGGTGATGCTCGCCGCCCATCGGGCGCGTGAGATTTCCGCCGGTGCAGCGATTACCGTTGACCGCGATAACGACAAGAACCCTGTCGTGTCTCTGCGTGAAATCGCCGACGAAACCCAAAGCGCAGACGAACTGCGCGAGCGGCTGATCGAGGCCAACCAGACCCAGATCGAGGTTGATGAGCCCGAAGAGGATCAGATGGCGCTGCTGATGGGTGCCGAAACGGACAAACCCGCCATGGACGACATGTCCGAAGAGAAGCTCCTGCGCGCTCTGATGGAGGCTCAAGGGCAGGGGTAAGCCCTGAAGACGAAGGTGCGGACCGGATGATTTCTGCTGACGACCTGATTGCGCTGGTCCGCAACTACAATCCCAAGACAAATGCTGACCGCATTGCGCTGGCCTACGAATTTGGCCAGCAGATGCATGAAGGGCAATTCCGTCATTCCGGTGAACCCTATTTCACCCATCCCGTTGCCGTTGCCGCCATCCTGACCGAACAGCGTCTGGATGATGCAACCATCATCACGGCGCTGCTTCACGACACGATCGAAGACACCAAGGCCAACTATGGCAAGGTGGCTGAACTTTTTGGGGATGAGGTCGCCAAACTGGTGGATGGCGTCACCAAGCTAACCAACCTGCAACTGTCCAGCCGCGAGACCAAGCAGGCCGAGAACTTCCGCAAGCTGTTCATGGCCATGTCCAAGGACCTGCGGGTCATTCTGGTCAAGCTCGCCGACCGTTTGCACAACATGCGCACGATCAAGGCGATGCGCCCGGAAAAGCAGATCGTCAAAGCCCGTGAGACGATGGATATCTACGCACCGCTTGCGGGCCGGATGGGCATGCAGTGGATGCGCGAGGAACTTGAAGATCTGGCTTTCCGTGTCCTCAACCCCGAAGGCCGCCAGTCGATCATCCGTCGCTTCATCACCCTGCAACGCGAAACCGGCGACGTGATTCATCGCATCACCGGCGACATGCGACACGAGCTGGAAAAAGCGGGTATCGAGGCAGAGGTTTTTGGTCGCGCCAAGAAACCCTATTCGATCTGGCGCAAGATGCAGGAAAAGGATCAGGGCTTCTCTCGCTTGTCTGACATCTACGGTTTCCGCATCATCACCCAGACGGAAGAAGACTGCTATAGGACTCTGGGTGCCATCCATCAGCGCTGGCGGGCGGTGCCGGGCAGGTTCAAGGACTACATAAGCCAGCCGAAATCCAACGGTTACCGCTCCATCCACACCACGGTTTCTGGCCGGGACGGTAAACGGGTCGAGGTCCAGATCCGTACCCGGCAGATGCATGACGTGGCCGAAACCGGGGTCGCGGCGCATTGGTCCTATCGCGACGGTGTGCGCACCGAGAACCCATTCGCCGTCGATCCGGCCAAATGGATTTCCAACCTGACCGAGCAGTTCGACAACGAGGAAGATCACGAAGACTTCCTCGAAGCCGTCAAGCTCGAGATGTACTCGGACCAGGTGTTCTGTTTCACCCCCAAGGGCGACGTGGTTAAACTGCCGCGTGGCGCGACACCCATCGATTTTGCCTATGCCATTCATACCCGTATCGGTCACGCCTGTGTCGGGGCCAAGGTTGACGGTATCCGCGTTCCGCTCTGGACGCGGCTCAAAAATGGCCAGTCCGTGGACATCATCACTGCCGACGGTCAGACGCCACAGGTCACGTGGCTTGAGATTGCAGTCACCGGCAAGGCCCGTACCGCCATTCGCCGCGCCCTGCGCGAGGTGGATCGGGAACGATTCATCAAGCTGGGCAAGGAACTGGCGCGTTCCGGGTTCGAGCACGTGGGCCGCAAGGCGACCGACAAAGCGCTTGATACCGCCGCAAAACACCTGCGCCTGAAAGATCGGCACGAGCTACTGGCCCGTCTTGGCAGCGCCGAACTGACCGCGCATGAGGTGGTTCAGGCCGTCTATCCCGAACTTGCCAAGGACGACGGCGACGCCATTCCGCTGCGCCGTGCGGTGATTGGCCTGGAGCCGGGGCAGAAGTTCGACCGGGCCCCCTGCTGTCAACCGCTTCCGGGGGAACGTATCGTCGGCATCACCTATCGGGGCAAGGGCGTGGTCGTGCATGCCATCGATTGCGATCGGCTCAGCGAGTTCGAAGGCGAACCTGACCGGTGGGTCGATCTGCACTGGCACTCGGGCACCCACCCGGCCGTCTATGGCGCGACGTTGGATCTGACCATTGGCAACGATGCCGGGGTTCTGGGGCGTATTTGCACATTGATCGGCGAGAAAAAGGCCAATATCTCGAACCTCGAGTTTGTTGATCGCAAACCGGATTTTTATCGCCTTCTGATCAATGTCGAGCTGCGCGACCTTGAACAGCTCCACTCACTGATGCTGATGCTAGAGGCGGAAAGCGATGTTGCTGCGGTCGAACGGTATCGGGATCAGGTCAAGACTTCGGTTGCGGCTGGCTGAGAAGGGGTGATCACGGGTGGTATTCAAGCGCCGAGACCGACGCTCTCCAGTCCAGATCGCATCGGATTTCGTCTATCCGCGTGGCGGATGGACCCGCGCCTTCCATTACGTGAAACACCGTGTCCGGCGTCTGCCGGATACCCCTGACCGAATCGCGCGCGGCATAGGGGCGGGTGTTTTCGCGGCCTTTACTCCGTTTTACGGGTTGCATTTTCTAGTCGCCGCCATCGGCGCAAGGCTGATCAAAGGCAATCTTCTGGCCGCGCTCAGCGGCACGTTCTTTGGCAACCCGCTCACGTATGTACCGATTGGGGTGATCTGTCTTCAGACCGGGCATTTCCTGCTGGGCACCGAATACGAAGAAGGCGACACACGGGGGCTGATGGGCAAATTCGCCAGTGCTATAGGGGATCTCAAGAACAATTTCTTGGCGTTGTTTACGGATCGCGTGGCCGACTGGCACGGGCTGTCGCAGTTCTACGACGACGTCTTCTACCCCTACATGATCGGTGGGATCATTCCGGGCGTCGTTGCGGGTGTGATCTGCTATTACCTCAGCCTGCCTTTGATCCTGACGTACCAGCAGCGCCGTCGGGCCAAGATCAAGGCGAAGTTTGATGAAATCAAGCGTTTGGCGTCAGATTCGGCTGACGTTTCTTCGGCAGAGCCTCTAGGCTCGGGCCAAAACATGCAAAAGGAATCGAGGGATGTCTGAGAACCATCTGCGTTTGGGTGTGAACATCGATCACGTGGCCACGGTGCGCAATGCGCGGGGCGGGGATTATCCGGATCCGCTGCGCGCCGCCAAACTGGCGGAAGAGGCAGGCGCCGACGGCATCACCGCGCATTTGCGCGAAGATCGACGCCATATCTCGGACGCCGATATCGACGGGCTGATGGAGGTTCTGTCGGTGCCGCTGAACTTTGAGATGGCCGCGACGCCCGAGATGCAGAAAATCGCCTTGCGCCATAAGCCGCACGCGGTCTGCATCGTTCCCGAAAAGCGCGAGGAGCGCACCACCGAGGGCGGTCTTGAAGTCGCGCGCGAGGAAAACAGGCTGGCGCATTTCATCGCGCCTTTGCGTGATGTCGGCTGTCGGGTGTCGATCTTCATCGCCGCCGATCAACGCCAGATCGAGGCCGCGCACCGTATCGGCGCTGAGGTAATCGAACTGCACACCGGCGCCTGTTGCGACGCCTATGCCGAAGGCCGTATCGAGGATGCCGAGCGCGAGCTTGAATCGCTGCGCCAGATGTCCACCTTCGCCCATTCGCTGGGGCTTGAGGTTCATGCGGGCCATGGCCTGACCTATGAAACTGTAAAGCCGGTTGCCGCTTTCCCCGAGGTCAAGGAACTGAATATCGGTCATTTCCTGATTGGCGAGGCGATCTTTCTGGGTCTGACCCCGGCCATTCAGGAAATGCGCCGCCTTATGGATGAGGCGCGGGCGTGATCACCCCCGGCTTTGTCGCCATCTGGCTAGCCTGGCTGATGGCTGGCGGCTCTCCGGGCCCCGCCACGATGGGCATTGCCGGAACAGCTATGAACGAAGGCCGCACCGCTGGGCTGGCCTTTGCACTGGGCATTTGCGTTGGATCTGCCGCGTGGGGCATTGCCGCCGCGCTTGGCCTGTCGGCGATCATGCTGGCCAATGTCTGGGTGTTCGAGGTGATCCGCTATATCGGCGTAGCCTATCTGGGCTGGCTGGCGCTGAAGGCCCTGCGCCGTGCGATGACCTCGGATGAGGTCGCTTTGGGCAAACCGGTCACGGGTACTTTGCCGACCATCTTTGCCAAGGGCGCGGCAATTCACCTGACCAACCCCAAGGCGATCCTCAGCTGGGGCTCGATCTACGCCATCGTCGCGCCCAATGATGCCAGCCTGACGACGCTGCTGGGTTATTTCGCCATGCTTTATGCCGGATCGCTTTTGATCTTCATCGGCTATGCGTTTCTGTTTTCATCCGAGCGCATGGTCCGAACCTACCGCCGCGCCCGCCGCTGGTTCGATTTCGCCTTCGCCGGGTTCTTTGGTGTGGCGAGTTACAAGATCCTGACGGTGAGATTGTCATGATCCTCGGCATCGGCACAGACCTGGCAAATATTGATCGCATCCAGGGCACGCTCGACCGGTTCGGCGACCGGTTCCGCAATCGCGTCTTTACTGACACCGAACAGCGCAAGGCCGAACGCCGCGCCGACACCGCGGGTACTTATGCCAAACGCTGGGCCGCGAAAGAGGCCTGTTCCAAGGCGCTGGGTACCGGTTTGCGCATGGGCATCGCGTGGAAAGACATGGCCGTCACCAATCTGCGCACCGGCCAGCCCGTGATGCATGTGACAGGCTGGGCCGCCGAACGGCTGCGCGAAATGACGCCTGAAGGGCACGAGGCGATCATCCACGTCACGCTGACCGATGACCATCCCTGGGCGCAGGCTTTCGTGGTGATCGAGGCGCGGCCGCTTCAAGATCTCACCACGCAGCCTTGACTCACCCCCATCGCCCCCGCATGTAGCAGCGAAGCCAAGCAAAGAACTGGAGAGAGCAGTATGGCCGAGGAAGCCAAGACCGGAAATCCCGTCTGGGAGACGATCAAAACCATCGTCTATGCGCTGCTGATTGCCGGCGTGTTCCGTACCCTCTTCTTTCAGCCGTTCTGGATCCCCTCGGGCTCGATGAAGCAGACGCTGTTGATCGGCGATTTCCTCTTCGTCAACAAGATGGCTTATGGCTATTCCTATGCATCCTGCCCCAGCCTGATCATCCCCAGCGTCGGCCTGAATGTGGACGCCGAAGACATCTGTGGCTGGATGAAGGGCGACGACGACAGCCGTATCTGGGGCGGTGATCCGGAACGTGGCGATGTCATTGTCTTTCGCCATCCGGTCACCGGGCGTGATTATATCAAACGCCTGATCGGGTTGCCGGGCGACCGGATCCAGGTCCGCGATGGCCAGATCATCCTCAATGGCACTCCGGTTCCACAGCAGCCCGATGGCGTGTTCACCGAAGTTGCAGAACCGCAGGGCCCGCAGCGTCTGCGCCCGCGCTGTGAAAACGGTCCTGTCGGTATTGGCGGCACCTGCGAAAAGTCGCGCCTGATCGAAACCCTGCCCAATGGCGTTTCCTATGATGTGCTGAACATCGGCAACCAGGCATCAGACAATACCGGCATCTATACCGTGCCCGAGGGCAACTATTTCTTCATGGGTGACAACCGTGACAATTCCAGCGACAGCCGTCTGCCGCAATCTGCCGGTGGTGTGGGATACGTGCCTTATGAAAACCTGATCGGTCGCGCCGACCGGATCATGTTCTCGTCTGCCGGCCGTTCGATGCTGTTCTTCTGGACATGGCGGTCGGACCGCTTCTTCAAGGCGGTCAATTGAAGCTTTCGTCTGAGATAAAGGCGTTCCAGCGGCGATTGGGGTATGAGTTCAAAAACCCCGAACTGCTGGTGCGTGCGCTGACCCATGGCTCGGTGTCTTCGTCCACCCGACCAGACAATCAGCGGCTGGAGTTTCTGGGCGACCGCGTCCTGGGCCTTGTCATGGCCACCGCGTTGCTTGAAGCTGACAAAAAAGCCTCCGAAGGCCAGTTGGCCCCCCGGTTCAACGCATTGGTCCGCAAAGAGGCCTGCGCAGATGTAGCCCGCCAGATCGATCTGGGCGCGGTCCTGAAACTGGGCCGCTCCGAGATGCTGACTGGTGGCCGCCGCAAGCAAGCGCTGCTGGGTGACGCGATGGAGGCCGTGATCGCCGCCATCTACCGGGATGCGGGGTTCGAGGCCGCCCGCGATGTCATCCTGGCGCTTTGGGGGGACCGCATCCACGAGGTCGAGGCAGATGCGCGTGACGCCAAGACCTCGTTGCAGGAATGGGCGCAGGCGCGTGGGCAAAAGCCGCCCTCATACGTCGAAGTCAAACGCAGTGGTCCAGACCACGCCCCGATATTCACCATTGCGGCCCGCCTTCAGGACGGCACCGAGGCACAGGCCACCGCAGGATCCAAACGTCAGGCCGAACAGGCCGCGGCGAAGGCTTTGCTGGAACGGTTGAGTCCGGCCAGCTCGTCCTAGGGGCATGAAGCTCAGACCAGCCCGGAAATCGGACGCCGCCAGCCTGGCCGCGTTGTCGATTGAAGTCTGGATCGGCACATACCTGCGCCATGGCGTAAGTTCTTTCTTCGCCGAGTTTGCATTGTCCGGGTTCACAACCGCACGGTTCGAAACGCTGCTAGAGGAAGGGAGTGATCTTCTGGTGGTGTCTGAAAACCGCGATGGAATCGATGGCTACATTCGGTTGGCAGAGGGCCGTGATCCACCCATTGACGGGCTTTCCGATCTTGAGATCGTGACCTTTTACGTGCAGCCGCGCCACCACGGAAAGGGCATCGGGTCAGCTTTGTTGCAGGTGGCCATTGACCATTGCCGGAACAAAGGCCGCACCGAAATCTGGCTGACGACCAATTCCGAGAACGCTCCGGCCATCGATTTCTACCTGTCCAAAGGCTTCCGTCAGGTCGGCGTCACGGATTTCCGTATCGCAGACCAAGCCTATCCGAACCACGTTCTGGCGTTGAACATGTCACCACTGGGCTAGCGTCAAATCACCCGGATGAACCCGGCCAGTCCGGTTTTCTGGTGTTCTACCACGTGGCAATGAAACGCCCAGTCGCCGGGATTGTCCGCGACCAGCGCGACGTCGACGGTCTCGTCTTTCAACAACAGCATGGTATCGGACAGCAACGGTGGCAGTTTGCGCAGGTTCGACGTCAGCGGAACGAAGGCCAGCCCGTGCAGGTGGATCGGGTGCAGGTTGGGCGATTCATTGCGCAGTCGCAGAACATAGCTCTTGCCCCGTTGCAGCACGGCCATTGGCCCGGTTCCCTGCGCCGCATCGCCTGGCCAGGGCGTGCGGTTGATCGACCAGAAACTATAGCCCAACGACCCGCAGAACCCGTCATTCGGGGCGCCGCCTTCCGGGGTCCAACCGAACACGAATTCATGCAACTCGGCCTGACCCAGATCAGGACGCGCGACTGGGTTTGCCCTCAATGGGCGCAGCTCTTGCAGGTCTCGTGCAATGGTTTTGCCCATAGCCCGCAACCGGACCATAGTGCGGTGTTTCTGCCCGGGAAACTTGGCCACCAGCAGGGCTGACTGCCCCTCGTCGTCCGGCATCCGAACCGCCAGATCCACCCGTTGACCCGGGGCCAGCAAAAGCGGCTTGGCTGCTGTGGGCAGTGTCACGTCTGTTTCTACCGGATGTCCGTCCCATGCGATGATCCGGACCTCGGCCCCTTCGGGATGCAACGTGTAGATACGGGTCGTATCCGTGTTGACCACCCGCACACGCACCAGACTGCCCGCCGCGTGGTCATACACTGCCTCGCTCTGCCAGTTAGCGGTCTGCACGTTGCCAAACGTGCCCGCCCGCGCAGCGCCGCGGGCAGTATAAGCAGGCAGAAACGCGCCATCTTCGTCCAGCCTGAAATCCCGCAGATTGACGACCTGCTCGCTGTCGAATCCCGGGTCTTCCGGTTCGGCAACCACCATCACACCGGTCAGCCCTCGGGCCATCTGGTCCATCGTCATGCAATGAGGGTGATACCAATACGTGCCCGCATCCGGCGGTGTGAATTCATAGGTAAAGCTCTCGTTTTCTCCGATGGGCATCTGGGTCAGGTAGGGTACCCCGTCCATCTCGTTGCGGATGCGCAGCCCGTGCCAATGCATCGCAGTATAATCGGGCAGGGTATTGCGCACCGTCAGACGCAGTGTTTCGCCCTGACGCCCGTAAAGAACCGGTGGTGGCGCATCTGGTGACATGCTGACCATCCCTGTGGTCAGCTGATCGCGCAACCGATAGCTGGCAGGTTGCAACACCAGCTCCTGCGCAGCATCGCTGGCCGTCAGAGGCAACGCTCCCAATCCCAAAACACTTGCAGCGGCGCTGCTTCCAAGAAGAAACTCGCGACGTTTCATGAAAACCTCACTGACCGGATTTGATGCCGGGCTGGGATTGGCTGGGCGTCTGCGTTCATCTGACATCGAAACCGCATGGCCGCAATGCGACAAATCCCTCTGGCCCGTCGAAGCTTTCTGCTATAGGGGTGCGCACTTGCAAACAGGATCGCCAGACTCATGACCACACGCGCCGGATTTATCGCCCTGATCGGAGAGCCCAATGCGGGCAAGTCAACTCTGCTGAACCGCATGGTCGGGGCCAAGGTTTCGATCGTGACTCATAAGGTGCAGACCACCCGCGCGCGTATCCGCGGAGTGGCGATGGAAGGCGACGCGCAACTGGTCTTCGTCGACACGCCCGGCCTGTTCAAACCCCGCCGCCGCCTGGATCGCGCCATGGTAGCTGCTGCATGGGGCGGGGCCGCAGATGCGGACGTCGTTGTCCTGATGGTTGAAGCGCATCGTGGTATCACCGAAGGGGTTGAACGCATCCTCGAAGGTCTGGAAGAGATCGGGCAGAGCCGCACCATCGCGTTGGCGATCAACAAGATCGACAAGGTGCCGTCCGAAAAGCTGCTGGCGCTGACCAGTGACCTGAACGCACGCTACCCGTTTGCCGAAACCTTCATGATCTCGGCTGAAAAGGGCCACGGCGTCGAGGACCTGCGTAAGTGGCTGGCCTCTGAACTGCCTGAAGGCCCCTGGCTCTATCCCGAAGATCAGATCGCCGATCTGCCCCTGCGCATGATCGCCGCGGAAATGACGCGCGAGAAGCTTACTCTTCGCCTGCATCAGGAATTGCCCTATCAGCTGACTGTCGAGACCGAGAACTGGGAAGAACGCAAAGACGGCTCTGCCAAGATCGATCAGGTCATCTATGTCATGCGTGACGGCCACAAAGGCATCGTGTTGGGCAAAAAGGGCGAGACCATCAAGGCCGTCAGCCAGGCTGCGCGGGCAGAACTGGAAGAATTCCTCGACCGCAAAATTCACCTGTTCCTGCAAGTGAAGGTCCGGCCCAACTGGCTGGAAGAATCCGAGCGTTACTCGGAAATGGGTCTGGATTTCAAAGACGGAAACGCATGACCCGTCTGACGGCCGAGTTCTGGGTCCACGCCTATCTGGCGCGGCTGCGATTTCAGGATATCCCGGCCTATGTGGTGGCCCATGGCGATGACACGGCAGGCGCAGTTCTGGTCAAGCTGAACACGCTGGATGGACAGGCCGTTGCGTTCCAACGCAGCTTTGATCTGATGAGTGGTGAACGAAAATGGGTCGAACTCTCGTCTGGCCCGGAGGGCCACGTGGACCAGGCCATCCAGCGTCAACGTGGCTTTGACCCGGACCTATGGGTGATTGAGGTCGAAGACCGGCAGGGGCGGCACCTGCTGGGCGAAGAGGGGCTGGAGTGACCACGATTCAGAAGGGTCTTTGACGCCGAGATCAAAGCGACTATTTTATTGCTGCAATTGGCCTGTAAGGCCTGACGTGTCCTACGGACCGAGCGCAACCAAGAGGGGCTTTCGTGACTGAAACGCTTGCGGAGAAACTGGAGAAATCGGAACTTGGCCACTGGATGCAGCGGTTCGAGGGCTTCATGGTCTTTGTCGGCGTTGTCGGGCCTTTTGCCACGCTTCCACAATTGATCAAGCTCTACTTTACCCATTCCGAACACGCGACCGGTCAGTCGCTTCTGTCCTGGTCTCTCTATGCCGGGCTGTCCTTCCTGTGGTTTGCCTATGGTATGGTGGTGGGCAAGCTGCCCATCTATGTGGGCAACGGACTCTCGATGGTGCTGAACTTATTAATGGTTATCGGCATCCTAATTCACGCAGGTGTGACGTTCTAAACCTCCTGCCGCCTTAGGTTTTTCTCACTATCAAGTTCGCAAGTGGTTTTCAGCGCCATCAACCTGCGTCGCCAAAATAGACAAAGCTCATCTTGTTCCCGTCAGGGTCGCGTGCATAAGCGCCAAAAAAGTTCGGACCATATTGGGGGCGGTCACCCGGATCACCTTCGTTTGCTCCGCCATTTGCAAGCGCGGTTGCGTGCGCATCGCGAACTTCCGCTTCGTTTTGGCACAGCAGACCAACCATGTTCCCGTTTCCGATCGTCGCGACTTCTTTGTCGAACGGTGTCGCGACCCATATGCATCCGCCGCCACGCAGCTCATAGCATACAGCGTGCGGCATATACTCGGCGATGACCTTTCCGCCGATCTGGGGAACAACCGCGTCATAGTATTTCCGCGCTTTGGCAACGTCGTTAGAACCGATCATGACATAGTTAAGAGACATTTTTGGAATCCCACTTTAAGAACATAAGCGGAACATTAATACCTGAACTGGATTCAAGCAATGCGTTTTTCGGAATAGTTTTGGCGACCCCCGACCTACCCGGACAGGGCAACTGATGGGGTTTCTATCGGTCTGTGGGTCAGCTGACGCGTTCTACCGGGGCCTTTGGAATGAAAGGCTGATATTCTTCCCCACGGTCTTCGCTCGCCTTTGGATCACGCGCCATCTCCGCCGTTCCACCCGTCTTCGTATTCGCCCAACATTCTGGACAGGTGCAGCAGAGACGCAAAAAAGCGGGCGTAGACATCCCGTGACAACATCGGCTTGTTGTCATCCAGCACCTGCACAAGTTCGACGACGGCCGAAGCAAACGTCTCATAGACTTGCATGTCTGCGGCTGTCGGATCCGGCGTCCAGATTTCGTGTTTGTCGTAATACACGGCAGGTTGCGGTTCGTCATCTATCATGGCGCGGCCCCTTCTGTTTGAAGCGCAGGTGGGGGTTGTGAGAACGTGCACAAGACGGGTGGCACGAAGTCACAAAACTATGGCGCCTTCGGAAAAAGGACTCTCGCCGAAAGCGGGAAAAGAAGTTCCGCTCTTGCGCGCCGACGTCGCTTGGGATTTTCTGCGATCCAACCCAACCAACAGCAGGGCCGAGTTTTGGACTGGCGCGATCACGGAATACTCCTGACTTTACGCCGCCATGGCGAAACAGCGGCGATTATCGAGGTCTTCACCGAAGGCCATGGTCGTCATGCTGGTGTGGTGCGTGGTGGGACAAGCCGCAAGATCGCGCCGATCCTGCAACCTGGCGCGCAACTGGACGTGCTGTGGCGCGCGCGACTGGAAGAACATATCGGCACCTTTCAGGTCGAACCCCTGCGGTCCCGCGCGGCGGCCGCGTTTTCAGGGCGGCTGGCACTGTCCGGGCTCAACGCTGTCGTCTCTCTCTTGTCCTTTTGTTTGCCCGAACGGGAACCACACGCCTCGCTCTATACACGGACGGAACAGTTGATGGACCTGCTGGGGCAGGACGAGATCTGGCCTCTGGCTTATCTGCGATGGGAACTCGCGCTGCTGGACGAACTTGGCTTTGGCCTTGATCTGACAGCCTGCGCCGTGACAGGTGTGACCGAAGGATTGATCTACGTATCGCCCAAAACAGGCCGTTCCGTTAGTGCGAATGGCGCCGGTGATTGGGCGGACAAGCTGTTGCCCCTTCCGCCCTGTCTGCGCGGGGAAGGCACTGCGCCCGACGCCGAGATCGCAGAGGCCCTGCGCACGACCGGGTACTTCCTGGAGCACCGCGTCGCGCCGTCTTTGGGGCATAATCCGCTGCCCGAAGCGCGGGCCCGGTTCGTGGATCAGGTCACTCGGCGGCTGTGAACACCATCTCGTGCCCATCCTCGTTTCGCAGGATCAGCACATTGCCTGACACTTCGGATTGGGTCATGGTCATGAGGGCGGCAAAGTAGAACCCTTCCGCTTCGAGCCCCGCGCAGGCGGCGCGCGTCGCGCTGAGGTTCTGAACCTCAAACCACGGGTAGGGCGCGTTGAGTGTTCCGTCATAGCTGTTGCACGGAGCGTTTCCGGAAATCCTGCCTTCTTCGGGAAACCGCAGCAGAGCACTCGCCTCATAGGGCTGACCATCGATCTCCTGCAGCACCCAAATCTGGTCCGCCGCACCATAAGCCGCAACGGTTTCGTCCTTGTCGCATTGGAACAGTGCCATCAAAGGCAGGGTCAGGATCAGGCGTGTCATGGCTGGGTCTTAGCGCATCGGGGTTGTCGGCGGAACCACGGTCAGTAGGGGAGGGACCCGTTCAGCAGTTGCTCGCGCACTTCCTGCCTGGGTTTCCAGTTATAGCGCGTATCCTCGCGCACCGGCGCCCAGTGCAATGCGCCACTGTTGCGCCAGGGATCAAGGATGATGCCGTCATACATCGAATCCCCCTTGGCGCTGATAGACGCCGAATGGTGGATAATTCGAAAGGATGTCGGCGGAGAAGTGGCCCAATTCAGGTCCAGTGTCCGGAAGTTTTCCTGCCGCAGCCGCTTGGTCATGGCTTCGGCCCAGTCATTGCACAACCCTTTTTCACGGAACCCGTTAATGACCTTGGCGTTGTGGACAATGGCCGGGTCGGTGACATTCCAGTCCCGCGCCAATTGCTGCGAATAGGTGTAGGCGATGGTTGCCGCCTTCTGGGCTTCAACCGGATCGACATCCGGCCCAAGCCTTTGGATCGACTGCGCAAGCGTCTCGATATCACTTTGACTGGCCGTTGGCGCAGGGGTGGTGCAGCCCGCAAGAAAGAGCGTCGTCAGAGTGGCGCAAAGGACGAAGAAGGATCGGGTCATGCAAAGTACCAAATGCTGATCGGGTTGAGTCAGGTCCAGCTGACGCTGTAACTGTGAAAGTGCCGGGATCAAAGGGGGAAGTTTGGACACGTGCCAGTCACACGTGCCGTTGTAGAGGCGCTGAAGGGCGTCGATGTGGGCCTATACAAAACGGAAGGTTCCAAGGACAGAGTGCGTACAAACCCCACCGTAAAGAAAAAGACCCGGCGCAAAGGCCGGGTCAGTTGGGGAAACGGGGTGCCGGTTCCGGTCACCCGAGCAGACGTCGTGCTATGACCTGTGCCTGAATCTCGGCAGCCCCTTCGAAAATGTTGAGAATGCGCGCGTCACACAGAACGCGGCTGATCTTGTATTCCAGCGCAAAGCCATTGCCGCCGTGGATTTGAAGCCCGTTATCGGCTGCTGCCCAGGCCACCCGGGCGCCTAGCAGCTTGGCCATGCCGGCCTCAAGATCACAGCGCTGGCCGTGGTCTTTCTCCCACGCGCTGAAATAGGTCAGCTGGCGCGCAATCATGATCTCGACCGCCATTATTGCCAGCTTGCCCGAGACACGCGGGAAGTTGATCAGCGATTTGCCGAACTGCTTGCGGTCGATCGCATATTGCATGGCGATATCCAGCGCGCTTTGCGCCACGCCGATAGCGCGAGCGGCAGTCTGGATGCGGGCGCTTTCAAAGGTTTCCATCAGCTGTTTGAAACCCTTGCCTTCTTCACCCCCCAGCAGGTTTTCACCCTTGATGTGGAAGCCGTCAAAGCCCAGCTCGTATTCCTTCATGCCGCGATAGCCCAGAACCTCGATCTCACCACCGGTCATGCCGGGAGTGGGGAAGGGGTTCTCGTCCGTGCCCGGTGTTTTTTCGGCCAGGAACATGGACAGGCCGCGGTGATCGGTGCTGTCGGGATCGGTCCGCGCCAGCAGGGTCATGACATGGGTGCGCGCGGCGTGGGTGATCCAGGTCTTATTGCCGGTGATCCGGTAATCACCGTTCTCGTCCTTCACGGCACGGGTGCGCAGGCTGCCAAGATCCGAGCCGGTGTTGGGTTCAGTGAAGACAGCGGTCGGCAGAATTTCGGCGCTGGCCAGTTTCGGCAGCCAGTTGGCCTTTTGCTCGTCTGTGCCGCCGGCGATAATCAATTCGGCTGCGATTTCCGAACGGGTGCCCAGTGAGCCAACGCCAATGTAGCCACGCGACAGTTCTTCGGACACAACGCACATCGAGGCTTTGGACAGGCCGAAACCGCCAAACTCCTCCGGGATGGTCAGCCCGAAAACGCCCATTTCCGCCAGCTCTTCGATGATTCCCAGCGGGATCAGCTCATCCTTGAGGTGCCATTCATGGGCATATGGTTCGACCTTTTCCTGCGCATAGCGGCGGAACTGGTCGCGGATCATCTCAAGTTCTTCGTCCAGGCCCGACGCGCCGAACATGGTGGCACCGGCCTGATCCTGCATCAGCTCGACCAAACGGCTGCGTGCGGCTTGTGAGTTTGCCTGCGCCATCAAGGTCTGTACTTCGGACGACTGAAAGCCCGACAGCGCATCCCAACCGAGACCCATATCCTGAAGGCGCACGACTTCGCCCTGGTTCATCGGGATGCCACCTGCGACCTGATGCAGGTACTCGCCAAAAGCTATCTGGTGAAGCAACTGCTCGACTTCGCCGAACTTGCCTTCGGCCTGAAGTGCTTCGGCCCAGCGCTGCATCTGTTGCAGCGACTGATTATACGTGGCCAGCCAGGCCAGACCATGTGCGGCGGTCTGGTTTGCTTCGATCAGAGCGCCAGAGATACGGCCATCTGCCGAGACCATGCGGCGCACGGATTCACGGGCCTTTTCAAAAACGGCTTCTACCGCGGGTACGGCAGCCCGGGTCATATTCAGAAGATCGGGCAAAACTGCAGCAGTTGTCATCTCGGTCATATCCTGTCCGTCGTGGGCCATGAATCGCGTCCTTTCCTCGGTCGTCTGGTCATATCATGCTGCACGTGCAGCGCAACAAAAATACCAATTATGATGTAAAAAAGTTCAAATATTACCCCATCATTTTTGCAATGCAGAAGAATATCCAGATGATATCTAGGGGGAATGAACCTGTTTTCCATTCTCTCGCCGCAGGAACTGCTGTTGGCCATGGCCGTCGCTTTTGCCGCAGGGTGGATCAAGGGTATAGTTGGCTTTGCCATGCCCATGGTGTTTGTGTCAGGACTTAATTCCTTTTTGCCGCCGGATCTGACGTTGGCGGGTCTGATTTTGCCGACACTTGTAACCAATGGGCTTCAGGCACTTCGGGGTGGGGCCAGCGCAGCCTATTCTGCAATCCTTCGGTTCCGGGTATTTCTTGTTGTTGGCGGCCTCTTACTGGTGCTGAGTGCGCAGCTTGTCGCACTGGTTCCGAATTCTGTTTTTCTGATCCTCATCGGTGCATTCGTATCTGTGTTCGTTCTGTTTCAATTACTGGGCGCCCGTTTGACTCTGAGCCGCCCGTCACAGGGTATTGAGGCCGTGATCGGAGGCATTGCGGGTTTCGTCGGCGGCATGTCGGGAATATGGGGTCCGCCGACGGTTGCCTATCTTACGGCTTTGAATACACCCAAGAAGGAACAGATTCGAATACAAGGTGTCATTTATGGGCTGGGCGCGGTGCTTTTGCTAATTGCCCATCAGATGTCCGGTATTGTTCGCGCGGAGACGATCCCATTTTCCGCGACCTTGGTTCTTCCTGCTTTGGCGGGGATGTGGGTGGGCATCAAGCTGCAGGACCATTTTGATCAGGCCAGTTTCCGCAAGGTCACACTGTTTGTCTTGCTGGTGGCCGGCTTGAATTTACTGCGGCGGGGCCTGATGGGGTGACACCTTAAACCCGTCGCTTGTCGGCAAACCTGAAGGCAAAATACAGACCCAGCATCAGGAAGAACAAGCCCGATATATCGCCGATCAGGAAAGCGATGTATTCGACCGTCGCACTGCCAAAAGCCAAATTGGTCAACCCGGAGACAAGGAAGGACGTGATGACGCCGACGCCCATCACACATATCCAGCAGGGTTTGCGGTCTGGGCGGGGAAACAGGTTCCATCCGATTGCTTTGAGAAGATAAAAAACCGCCGGGACAGTCAGAACTGCAATCGCGATGGCCATCAGGCGGCTGGGCAGGAATACGTCCGTTCCACCCAAATAGGCGAAAACGATGAACACGCCAGGCAACAATGCGAAAATGGCGCGCCACCCCAACAGCCACGCCGTCAGAACCCGTACACCATGCGGCAGAAACAACAGGCTCGCCCGGCTTGGATATTCCGGGAAAAACACGTTCTGCAACGGCATAAGAACGGCGAAGGTAAGGATCGACGCCAGCACATAGGCCAGAGAGGCCAGAAGCGTTTCAGTAGCCCACGCGCGCAAAGTGATCACGGCTCCTTGCGCTCGTGGATCGCTTCATCTGGGCGCATGAACGATGTACCGTCCTCGGTTGGCGCTGCCGCTTTGAGAAAGATAGCCTTTTTCGACCAGAGATTTCAGCGCGCGGAAGAAAGTCGGTCGCGAAACGCTCTGAACCAACGTGTGCTCAATCAAACCGAACGTGCGTACTTCCCGATCGGGCTTGGAAAGCTCTTCGGCGGCATAGTAAATGTCGCGCTCAACCGGAGATAGATTTTCCAGGCCTAATGTGCGCTCCATGCTTTGCATCAATTTGCGCAGTTCGGTGAGTTTCGAGATCTCAGTCATAATGTTACCTACAGTTTTCTGTGCCGTTTGTCGCCTAATTGCGACCATTTGAGTCATTCTGAATGACGCGCATTTCAGAAAGTCTCGTATTGACACTCATCCCCATTTACTTAGACTAGATGGCTGATTAGGTTGCTCAATCCCGCGTTGTGAGTGTGCGCACATGAGTGACCCCCAATTTATTTTCAGCCAGTGCCCGGCGCAAAAGTGCCGGGTTTTTTCGTCACAGCGACTATCAGAGCTAGCGTAAATTGCATTTTGAAACAACGCAATTGTATGTGCTTATTACCACAAACAACCTAAGGGAGAAGCACGGCAGGCGTAAGGCAAAAGGGGTTCTTCAGCCCCTTTCCCAATTTATCCGATTGCGACGGCTTTGATGTCGTCGTCAATGAAGGGCAGATACTGCTCGAAGTTCTCGGCAAACATCTGAACCAGTTTCTCGGCCTGTTTGTCGAACGCTGCCTGATCGTCCCAAGTGCGGCGCGGGTCAAGCAGAACTTCGGCGACGCCCGGGACAGAGACCGGAACGTCAAAGCCGAAATTGGCATCCTTGCGGAACTCGGCGTCGCGCAGCGAGCCTTCCAGAGCGGCGGTCAACAAAGCGCGGGTTGCGTGGATCGGCATCCGGCTGCCTACTCCATAGGCGCCTCCGGTCCAGCCGGTGTTGACCAGCCAGCAGGTCGCGCCGTGTTGAGCGATCTTGTCCCGCAACAGGTTGCCGTATTCCTCTGGGCGACGTGGCATGAACGGTGCGCCAAAGCAGGTCGAGAAAGTCGGCTGCGGCTCGGTGATGCCACGTTCTGTACCGGCCACTTTTGACGTGAAACCCGACAGGAAGTGATACATTGCCTGTGCTGGCGTCAGCCGCGCGATCGGGGGCAGAACGCCAAATGCATCGCAGGTCAGCATGATGATGTTCTTTGGGTGACCACCCAGTGCGCTTTTGGACGCGTTCGAGATATATTCGAGCGGATAGGCGCAGCGCATGTTCGCAGTCAGTGAGTCGTCGTCGAAATCCAGTTCCTTGGTTTCGGGGTCGAAGACCATGTTTTCGATCACCGTACCGAATTTCGAGGTGGTCGCGTAGATTTCCGGCTCTGCCTCTGCATTCAGGTTGATGGTCTTGGCATAGCATCCGCCTTCGAAGTTGAAGGTGCCGCGATCCGACCAGCCGTGCTCGTCATCCCCGATCAGTATGCGCGAAGGATCGGCGGACAGGGTTGTCTTGCCGGTGCCGGACAGGCCGAAGAACACGGCGGTGTCGACCGGGTTGCCAACGGCATGGTTGGCCGAGCAGTGCATCGGCATCACACCTTTTTCGGGCAGCATGTAGTTCAGCAGGGTGAAAACCGATTTCTTGTTTTCACCGGCATATTCGGTGCCGCCGATCAGGATCAGCTTGCGGTCGAAATTCATTGCAATCACGGTCTCGCTGCGGCAGCCGTGCTTTGCCGGGTCGGCCTGAAAGCTGGGGCAGTTGATGACCGTGAAATCGGCAGTGAACTCATCCAGATCCTCGCGGTCCGGGCGACGCAGCAGGTGTCGGATGAACAAGTTATGCCACGCCAGTTCAGTGACCATACGAACATTGATCGCGTAAGCCGGATCAGCACCACCAACCAAATCCTGCACAAAATAGTCACGGCCTTTCATATGGGCCAGCATATCATTGTACAGTGCGTCAAAGCCCTCGGGACTCATTTCGGCGTTGTTTTCCCACCAGATGGTGTCGGCAACGCTGGCGGTCTTGACAACGTGTTTGTCCTTGGGCGACCGGCCTGTGAATTTACCTGTGGTAACCAGAAACGCACCACCATTGCCAAGTGTGCCTTCGCCGCGCTTCAGCGCCTCTTCGATCAGCGCCGGTTCCATGAAGTTATAATAGACATTGCCCAGACCCTCGATGCCCTGATCTTCGAGGCGGAATTGCGGGTTAACCCGTCCAGATGTCATGTGTGTCTTCTCCTGTGGCGGCGCGAAGGTCGTTGGCCGTTGCGCCTTTGGGGCAGTGAGCCGGGAAAACCGGCGGCTGAGCGCGTCTTATCACGGTCATTCAGGGCATGAACAGGCGGGTTTGACGCAGTTAGCGCAACCAAGCCCGAGTTTAGCGCCATCAGAAATTCAATGTCGGAAAAGCGGGCAGATTTTTGCGGGCATCAAGGCAAATTTGCCGCAGACCTGCCGCAACAAAGGCATGATTCGCAGTTACGGATTGATTCGGCGTCTTAAAACCGCCAACAATGCCTTACAAATAAGCGAATTATTGCGCGAGTGAGCAGGAATAGGGGTGAGCCCGATGTCAAAGATTGCACTTGTGGATGACGACAGAAACATACTGACGTCTGTATCCATGACTCTCGAAGCCGAAGGTTTCGAGGTTGAAACTTATAATGATGGCCAGGCCGCGTTGGATGCGTTCAACAAGAAACTGCCGGACATGGCTGTTCTGGATATTAAGATGCCGCGAATGGACGGCATGGATCTGCTGCAACGGCTGCGTCAGAAGACGCAGATGCCGGTGATCTTTCTGACCTCGAAGGACGATGAGATCGACGAGGTTCTGGGCCTGCGCATGGGCGCGGATGACTATGTAAAGAAGCCTTTTTCGCAGCGTTTGCTGGTCGAACGCATTCGGGCTTTGCTGCGCCGCCAAGAGGCAACAAGCGGCGACGCGGTAGCAACCAACAGCAATGATACTAAAGTCATGGAACGCGGCGACCTGAGAATGGATCCGTTGCGCCATGCGGTCAGCTGGAAAGGGAATGATGTGTCCCTGACCGTGACTGAATTCCTGCTGCTTCAGGCGTTGGCCCAACGTCCGGGTTTTGTCAAAAGCCGCGACCAGTTGATGGATGTCGCCTATGACGATCAGGTCTATGTGGATGACCGCACGATCGACAGCCACATCAAGCGCCTGCGGAAAAAAATGCGCGCGGCTGATTCCGAGTTCTCGGCGATCGAAACCTTGTATGGTATCGGTTACCGGTACAACGAAGAATAGGCGCGGCCGCCTGCAAGAGGTAATGGGGTCTCGTGCGCGACACCGAACAAGCCAGCGAAATGCGCGACGGTGACGTCGTTCTAGGGGATGACTGGGTCATTCCCCAAGACCCCGAGTCAGCGGAGCTTAGGGAAAAGCGATCCCGGAGGAACCTGTTTTCTCTGCGTGGTTCACCTCTGGCGCGCAAAATCATCACTTTCAACCTGATCGCTCTGGTGATTCTGGTCACTGGGTTGCTGTATCTGGACGACTCACGAAAAGAGAAGGTTCAGCAGACAGCCCGCAATCTGCTGGGCGATGCGCTGCTAGTCAGCAACGTGTTTGAAACCCAGCTGCGTCAGGGCGCACAGCAATCCGGGCAGAATGCCGGGAACCTGGACGTCAAGGATACCTTGTCTGGCCTCACCCTGCCCGAAGGGGGCGAGGTTTTTGTATATGACGCCAGCGGCACGTTAATCGGCTGGACACGTGGTGCCCCGCAAGCCTCAGATATGCCGGTTCTTCTGCAATCCGAGGCCGAGATTCAGACCGGCAGCACGGTGATCAGCGACACGCTGAATGCTGTCTGGATGGGTTTGTCGAATCTGCTCAATTGGTCAACTGAAACCGAGGCACCGACGTTGGCGCAGCGTGTTCAGACCATTATTCCGCAAGCGATTGCCGGTCACAGCCAGGTGCAGGCGGTACAGGACAGCGCGGGTGAGACGGTTATCGTGGCTGCCGCACCGATCCTTTATGCGGATGTTCCCGCCGGAGCGGTTGCCATTACTGGTCCTGCGGGTGAAATCGATGCGCTTGCCCGCCGTGAGCAGGAGCGCATTCTTCAGATGTTCGTGGTGGCGCTGTTGGTTTCTGTGGGCCTCAGTCTTGTACTGGCCTCGACCATTGCCAATCCGCTGGCTGACCTGGCATCGGCCGCCGAAATGGGCAAGGACCGCGGTACGGGCGTCAACCCCGGGCGCATCCGTATTCCGGACCTCAGTGGTCGTCCAGATGAAATAGGGCGTCTCAGCCGCGCTTTGCGTGGTATGGTAACCGCGCTGTACAACCGGATCGACGCAAACGAACAGTTTGCTGCTGATGTCGCCCATGAAATCAAAAACCCGCTGGCCAGCCTGCAATCCGCCGTGGGCACACTGCGGATGATCAAACGCGAGGATCAGCGCGACAAACTGCTGAATGTGATCGAACATGATGTTCGGCGGCTGGACCGGCTGGTCAGTGACATATCGAATGCGTCGCGTCTGGATGCGGAACTCGTCAAGGAAGAAGAGCAACCCTTTGACCTGCTCAAGCTGCTGGGCAATCTCGGCCAGTATCTGGGCGAAGATGCCCGATCCAAGGGCATCGACTACATTACGGATCTGCCCTCCGAACCAATTGTGATCAACGGGCTGGAAGCGCGACTTGCGCAGGTCTTTGTCAACCTGATCACCAACGCGATTTCCTTCTGCGAGGAAAATGACGCCATTCGCGTCTGGGTCAGACAGCGAGACAACCGTGTGTTGGTCGTTGTCGAAGACACCGGCCCAGGAATTCCCGAACAGGCGCTCACCAAAGTGTTCAAGCGATTCTACTCGCAGCGTCCGGCGGAACATTTTGGCAATAACTCGGGCCTGGGGCTGGCGATCTCGAAGCAGATTGTCGAAGCCCACGGCGGCGTGATCTGGGCGGAAAACATCCGCCCGACCGAGGCCGGCATCACGTCGGATCCGCTGGGTGCCCGCTTTGTTGTAGGGCTGCCCGTTTAAATCCATGCACGTTGATACACTGTCACACGCCAAAGGTCAGGACAGGGCCTGTGTACATGCCTCCTGCGTTTCGCTTGCCGGACGCGGGCTTTTGATCATCGGTTTGTCCGGTACAGGGAAGTCCGGTCTGGCGTTACAAATGATGGCGTATGGTGCGGATTTGGTTGCGGATGACCGCGTCAATTTGGAGATGCAGCATCATCGGGTGTTTGCATCCGACGTGCCACAGATACGCGGTTTGATCGAGGCGCGTCAGTTTGGCCTGCTCGCAGCCGATCCCACAGGCCCGGTTCCGTTGGATTACGTCGTGGATCTGGACCAGCATGAGCCTCAGCGTCTACCCGATCCTTTGATGATTTCCGTGCTGAGGCAAACTGTTCCCTTGCTTCGGGGCGCGGGGGTGCCCAACTTGGCTGCAGCGTTGATGCAACTCCTGGGAAATGGGCGTGTAAACCCCGAATGGCCGAACAAATGACATCGCAAAGGCGAATCGTACTTGTCACGGGTCCCTCCGGGGCAGGAAGATCCACTGCCATTCATGTGTTGGAAGATCTGGGCTTTGAGGCCATCGACAACCTGCCGATGGGACTTTTGCTGCGCTTGCTTGACAGCGCGGACAGCGACCGTCCGATGGCGCTGGGTATAGATGCACGCAATCGCGATTTCTCAACGATCGGCTTCATAGAACTGGCCGAAACACTGGGTCGGTTGGCGCAGGTCGATCTGACGGTTCTGTATCTGGATTGCAGCGATGATGTTCTGGTGCGCCGATTTTCAGAAACCCGAAGGCGGCATCCCGTCGCCAAGAATGCCAGCCCGGAAACCGGTGTTGAGCGCGAAAAAGAGCTGCTGACACCGATACGTGAGATCGCGGACACGCTGATCGACACCAGCCTTCTGAACGTGCATCAGCTGCGGGAAGAGGTCGAGAATTGGTTCGCACCACAAGGCGGGCGGCATCTGGCGGTTTCCATCGAATCCTTTTCCTATAAACGTGGACTTCCGCGCGGATTGGACATGGTGTTCGATTGTAGGTTTCTCGCAAATCCCTATTGGCGCCCGGAATTCAGGGCAGCGGATGGTCGACACCCTGACGTTGCGCACTATGTGCAGTCAGACGCAAACTATTTACCGTTTTTTGAAGGTGTGCTGGGCTTGCTGACCCTGCTGTTGCCTGCCTTTCGGGCCGAGGGAAAAGCGCATCTTTCCGTGGCATTCGGGTGTACCGGTGGCCAACACAGATCGGTTGCCCTGGCAGAAGCCGTTGCAAAGGCCCTTGCGGAAGACGGTCAGCAGGTGGCAATTAGACATCGCGAGATGGAACGTCGGTCGTTGAATGTGAGGTCAGATTGATCGGAATTGTGATCGTTGCACATGGGGGGTTGGCTCAGGAATACCTGGCCGCCACTCAACATGTGGTCGGACCGCAGGCCAGCCTCGTGGCGGTCGCGATTGAGGCTGACCACGACCGGGACGAAAAACAGGCCGAAATCTGCCGTGCCGCGGACGAAGTGGACACCGGCGATGGTGTTGTTGTCGTCACCGACCTCTTTGGAGGCAGCCCCTCGAATCTCAGTCTGCGTGCCTGCGCTCCTCAGGACCGGCGTATTCTGTATGGGGCAAACCTGCCGATGCTGATCAAATTGGCCAAAAGTCGCCACTTGCCCATTGGTGATGCCGTCCGCCAGGCAATGGAGGCTGGACGGAAGTACATCAATGCGCAGAATGTGACATTGGATTAAAAGCGGATTATTGAATATGACTAACCGAAGCCTGAAAATAATCAATGAAAAGGGCCTGCACGCACGGGCCTCGGCAAAGCTGGTTGAGGTTGTGGAGGGGTTCGATGCGCATGCTGAGGTGTCAAAAGACGGACTTTCTGCATCAGGCGATAGTATCATGGGCCTTTTGATGTTGGCAGCATCGCGCGGAACAACTATTGACGTCGAGACGTCCGGGCCGGATGCTGAGGCATTGGCAGAAGCTCTGGAAACGCTTGTGAATGACAAGTTCGGAGAGGGGTTTTAAGCCGCCCCGCCGGGACATGAAGAACGGGAAGACCAGGAATTGGCGGAAACAACGCACGAGACCAAGACAAGCCCGGTGGTGGATGGGGCCGCAGATCAGGGTGAGATCTACGACCGTAGAACTCTGACCTATGCAAACTCATTTGACGATGCCTGGACTTCGACGGCCATTCGGGCCATCGAGTGGTGCACAGGCAAGCTGACCATTTTGCGTATGGTCAACAAGTTCGAAAAAAAGAACGAATACTATCGCGGCCAGCGGTTCTGGGGCGGTGCCCTCAAGACTATGGGAATCGACCTGACCACACCGCAGGAACAGATTGACCGCATTCCCAAAACCGGCCCGGTCGTCGTCGTCGCCAACCACCCGCATGGGATGGTCGATGGCATGATTCTCGCCGAGCTGATCGGCCAGGTACGCAGCGATTACCGCATCCTGACCCGTTCGGTTCTGACAGGGCTGGACGAAGCGGCCACATCATTCATGATTCCGGTTCCGTTTCCACATGATCCCGAGGCGCAGGCCAAGATGTTGGAAATGCGCGGCAAAGCTATGGAACATCTCAAAAACGGTGGCGTTGTGGCGCTGTTCCCATCCGGTGTTGTGATGTCCTCGGATGATTGGTTCGGGCCTGCGATCGAGCGGGAATGGAACGTGTTCACCGCCAAGATGATCCGCCGTTCGGGCGCGCGCGTGGTGCCAATTTTCTTTCCGGGCAGTAATTCGCGCTGGTACCAGATTGCCAACCGCGTCTCTGCAATTCTCCGGCAGGGACTGTTGCTGCATGAGATCGTCCGATCCTGCAATAAACCCCAGTCGCCGGTCATCGGCGAATCGATTTCGGACCGCGATCTGGAGCTGCTGGAGCGCGATCCGCGCGGTTTCATGGCCTGGCTCAGAAATCACACCATGTCTCTGGGCAAGTCGGAACAAACCTGATCCGCGTCTTCATCTGGCTAAAAATATCCCGGGGGTGAGCCCGGGCAAAGTCCGGGCGAGGGGGCTGGCCCCCTCAACGCGTCGGTACCGGAACTTCGCCTCGGTAATCATAAAAGCCGCGCTCGGTCTTACGCCCCAGCCACCCGGCCTCGACATATTTCGTCAGCAGAGGACAAGGACGATATTTGGTGTCGGCCAACCCGTCATGCAGCACGTTCATTATCGCCAGGCAAGTGTCCAGCCCGATGAAATCCGCCAACTCCAGCGGGCCCATGGGATGATTCGCTCCAAGTTTCATTGACTGATCGATGGATTGAACGTTCCCCACGCCTTCATAGAGTGTGTAAACCGCCTCGTTGATCATAGGCATCAGGATCCGGTTCACGATGAAGGCCGGAAAATCTTCGGCGCTTGCCGCCGTTTTGCCCAACCGATCCACCACCGCTTTGCACGCGTTGAAGGTTTCTTCATCCGTGGCGATGCCGCGGATCAATTCCACCAATTGCATAACAGGAACAGGGTTCATGAAATGAAAACCCATGAACCGTTCGGGTCGATCCGTGCGGCTTGCCAGGCGCGTGATGGAAATCGAGGATGTATTTGACGTCAGAATCGTATGCGGCAGCAGGTGCGGTTGCAGGTCATCGAAAATCGCCTGCTTGATAGCTTCCCGCTCGGTTGCCGCCTCGATAACCAGATCTGTTTGACCCAGTCGCGGCAGTTCCAGCGTGGTCGTGATCCGTTTAAGGGCAGTCTGCATCGCGTCGTCCGTAATCTTGCCCCGCGACGCCTGCCGCGCCAAGTTGCCTTCGATTGTGGAAATGGCGCTGTCCACAGCATCCTGACTGACATCGTTCAACAAGACGTCGTAGCCCGCCAAAGCCATAACATGGGCGATGCCGTTACCCATCTGACCCGCGCCAATCACCCCGACCGATTTAACTTCCATGTTCAGCTGCCTTTGCCCTGGAGGATACCGCGACAGTATCGGCAGACCGGGGCAGGCGGCAAGAGGATCGAGGCGGTCAATTTTGCTTCAAATGCGCGCATTAGGAAAATCTCAATATCTGTGGCCGCAAGATGGCAGCGGGTGAGATAACGGGGGGCTTGATATGAGCTTTCATCAGACAAACAGCGGTGGGGAGTCCGCCTGTCAATATGCGGATTCGAAACTTTGGTTCCGGGGTCCGCCCGGCGCGCTGGACAAGCCATTTGTGGCTTGCCTGGGAGGAGAGGAAACTTTCGGCAGATTCGTTGATTGCCCGTTTCCGGCAGTGCTGGAGACGCGATTGGGAAAACCGTGCGTGAACTTCGGCAGCCTGTTTTGCGGGGTCGAAGCGTTGTCCACTGATCCGGGGGTACTGAAACTGGTCAATCAGTCAGGCCTGTGCGTGTTGCAGGTGCCGGATCTTCTGCGCCAATCAAATCGGTTTTACCGCGTGCATCCGCGCCGCAATGATCGGTTCCTTGAACCCACCTCAGACTTGCTGGAGCTATACCCCGACGTTGACTTCACTGAAATCCATTTCGTGCGCCATTTGCTGGAGCGGTTAAGCGCCCCAAAGGACGCGCGATTCGAAGTCGTGGTGCAGGAGTTGCGAGAGGCCTGGATACGAACCACAGGAGAATTAATCGGCCGGATCGAACCCAGTGTTGTTCTGCTCTGGTTGCATGTGCAGCGGCAAGCCGGATCGCATATTGACCCTATTGTGCCTGACGCCGCAATGATCCAACAACTGCAACCCCTATGTGCTGATGTTGTAGAGGTTTCGGTACCTGTATCCGCTCGATCAGATGCTCTCGAAGATGTTTTGTACGGGACGCTGCAGCAGCCGATTGCGGAACACATGATCGGCCCCTCCGCGCATCGAGAGATTGCCGAAAAACTGCTGGTTGCCTTGAGGGACCTGAACTGAAAAAGGCCCGCCTGTTGGCGAGCCTTGTTTGGTTTTTGCTGTTTGCGCTTGGCTTTAGCCGAGTTTCTCGGTCAGTTCCGGCACGGCCTGGAACAAGTCGGCGACAAGACCAAAGTCAGCGACCTGGAAGATCGGGGCTTCTTCGTCTTTGTTGATCGCAACGATGACCTTGGAGTCCTTCATGCCGGCCAGGTGCTGAATTGCGCCCGAAATACCGACGGCGACATACAGATCAGGGGCAACAACCTTACCGGTCTGACCCACTTGCCAGTCATTCGGAGCATAGCCCGAGTCAACCGCTGCACGCGACGCACCAACCGCAGCGCCCAGCTTGTCAGCCAGCCCCTCGATCAGTTTGAAGTCTTCTTCCGAGCCGACACCGCGTCCGCCCGAAACAACAACGCTGGCCGAGGTCAGTTCAGGGCGGTCGCTTTCGGCCACCTTGTCCTCAACCCATTCGGACAGGCCGGGGTTGTCGCCAACCGACACGGTCTCAACCGCGGCCGATCCCCCTTCACTGGCAGCGTCAAAGCTGGCGGTTCGGATCGTTACGACTTTCTTGGCGTCGTTCGACTTGACGGTCTGGATCGCGTTGCCCGCGTAGATCGGGCGCTCGAAGGTCGAGCCATCAACAACGCCGGATGCATCCGAGATCACCATCACGTCAAGCAAAGCAGCAACGCGAGGCATCACGTTCTTGGCGTCGGTGGTTGCTGGCGCCACGATGTGCTCGTAGCCATCCGCCAGACCTACGATCAGCGCAGCGGTGGATTCCGCAAGGCGGTGGCCCAGCGACGCATCTTCGGCGACCAGAACCTTGGACACACCGTCGATCTTGGCGGCGGCCTCACCGGCAGCAGCGGCAGACCCGCCTGCGGCCAGAACGGTAACGTCACCCAGCACTTTCGCGGCGGTTACGGCCTTTGCGGTCGCATCCATCGCCAGTTCGCCGTTGTTCACTTCGGCAAGCAGAAGTACAGCCATTACACAGCCCCCACTTCTTTGAGTTTCTCGACCAGCTCGTCAACCGAGCCAACGATGATACCAGCGGCACGTGCCGGCGGCTCTTCGGTTTTGACGACTTCCAGACGCGGAGTGACGTCGACGCCGTAATCGGCGGCGGTTTTCTCGTCCAGCGGCTTTTTCTTCGCCTTCATGATGTTCGGCAGCGAAGCATAGCGCGGCTCGTTCAGGCGCAGGTCAACGGTCACGATGGTAGGCATCTTGACACTGATGGTCTGCAGACCGCCATCCACCTCGCGGGTGATCTTGGCGGTGTCGCCTTCGATGTCCAACTCGGACGCGAAAGTGCCCTGTGACCAGCCCAGCAAGGCCGACAGCATCTGGCCGGTGGCGTTCATATCATTGTCGATCGCCTGCTTGCCCGCCAGAACAATGCCCGGCTGCTCTTCCTCGACCACTTTGGCAAGGATCTTGGCAACGGCCAGAGGCTCGATATCTGTGTGTACATCGTCAGCCGCCACAACCAGGATTGCGCGGTCCGCACCCATGGCCAGCGCGGTGCGCAGGGTTTCCTGCGCCTGCTTCACGCCGATCGAAACAGCAACGACTTCGTCAGCCTTGCCAGCTTCTTTCAGGCGGATCGCCTCTTCGACTGCAATTTCGTCGAACGGGTTCATCGACATTTTGACATTGGCGAGATCAACACCGCTACCGTCCGCTTTCACGCGGACCTTCACATTGTAGTCAATCACGCGTTTGACAGGCACCAGTACCTTCATTGTAGCGCTTTCTCCTCAAAAAAACGGTAAGCCGCGAAGGCGACTCCACCAATGCTCTCGCCCGACTAGATAGCGCTTGCCGCAGTGGCACAACAGAGCAAAATCGTCACGTCATGGCGTCGGGACGTCGCGTTTTGCAATTTTTTTGCAGAGAGGCGAAAGAATATTACCCGCGACCGCTGCATTTCGCGATCAGCGGTTCGCGCCCGGAACCCACAATACGTCGTCTTTACCGTTTGCGTTTGCGCAACGGGCAGCAACAAAGAACCAGTCGCTGAGACGGTTGAGGTATTTGACCGCCACGTCGTTGACGGGCTCCATATTCGTCAGTTCGACCGCAAGCCGTTCGGCCCGGCGCGAAACGGTGCGGCACACATGCAGATGTGCAGCCAGACGCGAGCCACCGGGCAGGATGAAGCTGCGCAGAGGTTCCAGCGTCTCGTTCATTACGTCGATCTCGGCTTCCAGTCGGTCGATCTGGGCGGACACGATGCGCAGAGGCGGGTAATCGGCCTCGGCATCTTTCTCCATGTCAGGTCGGCAGAGGTCGGCCCCCAGATCGAACAGGTCATTCTGAATGCGCGACAGCGCGATCTCGACATCGCCTTCGGCTTCAGTCCGTGCCACGCCGACAAAAGCGTTCAGTTCGTCCACTGTGCCGTAGGCTGCGACGCGGCCCGAGTATTTTGCTACACGCTCGCCATTGCCCAGAGCGGTTTTTCCGTCATCGCCAGTGCGCGTGTAGATTTTGTTGAGTACGACCATTTATTGAACTCCCTGTCCGCGCAGATACACGAAAAGCACGATCAACAACACGGCGATGAACTGAAAGAGAATGCGCAGGCGCATCATCTTGTTGCTCTTCTTGGCCGCTTCCATGCCGCCTTTGCCGAAATTCGCGATGCCCAGGGCCAAAACAACGACAACCGCCGCCATAGCCAGAAGCAGAATGACCATCAGAAGGTCCATATGAAGTCACCGTCCGGTTTTTTCGATTATCACCCATCTAGCGTCAGAGCGTCGAAAAGCGAACGGGAAATATCGTCTCAGATATCCGAAAGGATGCGATCAGTTGCTTTTGTGGGCAGGATCCGGCGCAGGAACCCCGCGACATATGTCGGGGTGGTCACGTAATAACGCGGTTTCGGTCGTCGCGCCTCGATCGCGTGGGCCAGCTTGTCCGTGACGGCAGAGGCGGGCAATTCAAACCGGTCTGGCCCACTGCTTTCGTAAAGACGCTTCAGTAGTGAGTCCTCATACTTTTCCCGAATGGCCGAGTTTTCCCAGTCGATGTATTTCTCGAACATGGGGATCGCCTTTTCCCGGAGTTTTGAGGTGATGGGGCCGGGCTCGATCAGGGCGACGTGGATGTCGGTATCCCGAAGCTCCAGCCTAAGCGTGTCGGTCAGCCCTTCGATCGCGTATTTCGTGGCGACATACGCGCCGCGCCACGGGAAGGCGACAAGACCCAGAACCGAGGAACATTGCACAATCCGGCCATGACCCTGTTCCCGCATGACGGGAATGACCTGTCGGGTCAGCTCGTGCCAGCCAAAGACATTGGTCTCAAAAATATGGCGCAGACCATCTGTTGGAACATCCTCGACCGCGCCGGGCAGGCCATGTGCGCCATTGTTGAACAGGGCATCCAGCGAGCCGCCTGTAGCCTCAAGAACATAAGACAAACCCGACGTGATGCTGTCTGTATCGGTGTAGTCGATTCTGGGGCTTTCGAACCCCTGCGCACGCAGGCGATCACAGTCGCGTTGCTTGCGGCAGGATGCAAAAACGCGCCAGCCGCGCGCACGCATTCCGTGTGCCGCGTCCAGACCGATGCCTGACGAGCATCCTGTAATTAGAATCGATTTCTGCATGTGCCTTCCGAACCTGATCCCCGCCCATAGCTATGGCGGGGTTTGCGGCAGGGCAATGACGCTTCGATGTCAGTTCGTTGTTTTCCGGACGAGTGATGCCGAAATCCACCCAACCTGTTGCCCGGGTAACACGCGCAGGCGCAACCAGCCGCTGCCTGAATCTCCAAAGACCTCAACCTGCTGGCCAATCCTGGCCTTGCCGATGATCGGATAGATCGTCCCCGGCCCATCGCGCAGGTTTACACGGGTTCCTGAAATTTCGCGGATATCCTTGGTGACCTCAACAGGGGCGGGCAGTTCAACCGTTGGCAATTCGGCGTCGGTAGTCACCTGTTCCAAGGAGGCCAAGCCTTGCTCCAGTGATGCCAGGGTCAGGGTGACGTTTTCGTCAGCGAACAGCGTGGGGTTCGCCTTCAAGCCAGCCGCAACCTGAGACAACAGCGCTTTTGTTTCTGCTTCATCCAACTCGGCGACAGTTTTAGTGACCGGGGGGGCCGATACTGACGGTTCTACTGCAGCACGAACGACCAAAGTTTCGGCAGGTGCTGGTTCGACGGCTGGTTTGGCAGGTCTTGGCGCAGTGGCAACGCGTTCCGGTTCCGCTGTGCGGACCCCGCGCGGCTCAAAGTCGGGACCTCCGCTCATAACGTAAAAGGTCCAGCCGAGTGCGGCGAAAGTAACAAGTACAAGGCGCGTCATGGCGCATCCCCCAGGTCAATCGTAACAACAAAAAAGGCAGCAATTATTCAATTGTTGGAATGGTAGCATAATAGTGAGCTTGAGTCGAAAATTCGGGGAAAACACTGACTTGCCTCCCCCTGTTGCAAAAAGCGCGACTTGTCCCCAGTAAAATACGCGTTGCTTGCTTTACCAAGACGTCCTTGCGTCGTATCACATCATATATGAACGATACGATCGACGACCCCAACATGGAGGCCCCCGACAACGGGGGTGAGGTGGCGGAGCCGCTGCGCCGCGCGATAGGCGAGCGTTACCTGACCTATGCGCTGTCCACCATCATGCACCGCGCCCTGCCGGATGCGCGGGACGGATTGAAGCCAGTACATCGGCGAATCCTCTATGCGATGAGAGAACTGCGACTCAGTGCAACCGGAGGCTTTCGGAAGTCCGCCAAGATTTCCGGCGACGTGATGGGCAATTATCACCCGCACGGTGACGCCGCCATTTACGACGCGATGGCGCGTCTGGCGCAGGACTTCAACGTCCGGTACCCGCTGGTAGACGGGCAGGGGAACTTCGGCAACATCGACGGCGACAACCCGGCGGCCTCGCGATACACCGAGGCGCGGATGACCATCGTGGCCGAAGCGCTGCTTGAGGGTCTGAACGAAGATGCCGTCGACTTCCGCGACAATTACGATGGGACACTGACCGAGCCGGTGGTGCTGCCCGCTCAGTTTCCGAACCTGCTGGCCAATGGTGCAAGCGGCATCGCCGTTGGAATGGCGACAAATATCCCGCCGCACAATATTTCGGAACTTTGTGATGCATGTCTGCATCTGATCAAGACGCCAGACGCGCGCGATGATACGTTGCTGAATTACGTGCCGGGTCCAGACTTTCCGACCGGTGGGGTAATCGTCGAGCCACCGGAGAATATCGCGCAGGCTTATCGCACAGGGCGCGGGTCGTTCCGGTTGCGCTGCAAGTTTGAGGTCGAAGATCTGGGCCGCGGTCAGTGGCAGATCGTCGTCACTGAGATCCCCTATCAGGTTCAGAAGTCCAAGCTGATCGAAAAGATCGCGGAACTGATCCAGACTAAGAAAATCCCGATCCTCGCCGATGTGCGGGATGAATCCGCCGATGACATCCGCCTGATCCTCGAGCCGCGTTCCAAGAACGTCGACCCCGAGGTGTTGATGGGTATGCTCTATCGCAATTCGGACCTCGAGGTGCGGTTCAGCCTGAACATGAACGTGCTGATCGACGGGGTGACGCCGAAAGTCTGCTCGATGAAGGAAGTGCTGCGCGCCTTCCTCGATCACCGGCAAGAGGTGCTTCTGCGTCGGTCCCGCCACCGTATGGCGAAGATTGATCATCGTCTGGAGGTGCTGGAGGGCTTTATCGTTGCTTTCCTGAACCTCGACCGAGTGATCGACATTATCCGTTACGACGACGACCCCAAGGCAGCGCTGATGCGCGAGGATTGGGGCATTACCCATGTCCGCGCCACCGACGAGTCAGATTATGTTACGCCCAAGCCGGGTGAGGGTGAACTGTCTGAGGTTCAGGTCGACGCCATCCTGAACATGCGCCTTCGCAGCTTGCGTCGTCTGGAAGAGATGGAGCTGGTCCGCGAGCGTGACGAGTTGATGCTGGAGCGTGCCAACCTTGAGGACCTGCTGGCCGACGAAGGACTGCAATGGGCCAAGATCGCCGAGCAGTTGAAAGAAACCAAAAAGACCTTCGGCAAAGACTACGAAGGTGGAGCGCGTCGGACCCGGTTCGCTGAGGCCGGGCAGGTCGAAGAAGTGCCGCTTGAAGCGATGATCGACAAGGAACCGATCACCGTGGTCTGTTCTCAGATGGGGTGGATTCGCGCGATGACGGGCCATATCGATCTGAAGCGCGAACTTAAGTTCAAGGATGGCGACGGTCCGAGGTTCATCTTCCACGCGGAAACGACGGACCGGCTGCTGGTGTTTGCCTCGAACGGGCGGTTCTACACCGTTAGTGCTGCCAACCTGCCCGGCGGGCGGGGCATGGGCGAGCCCCTGCGCCTCATGGTCGATCTGCCGAACGAGGTGCAGATCATCGACATTCTGATCCACAAGCCCGGCCGCAAACTTTTGGTGGCTTCGGACGCGGGCAACGGATTCATGGTTCCCGAGGACGATGTTCTTGCTCAGACCCGCAATGGCAAGCAGGTGCTGAACGTCAAAGGCGGCGAAACGGCAATGATCTGCAAGCCGGTCGATGGCGACCACGTGGCTGTCATATCCCAAAACGGCAAGTTCCTGGTTTTCCCAACCGAGGAATTGCCCGAGATGACGCGCGGAAAAGGTGTGCGTTTGCAAAAGTACAATATGGCGCGAGGTCGGCAGGGAACGCTCGAGCTGGATGGCGGTTTGTCGGACGTAACGACCTTCAACTGGGAAGAGGGCCTGAAATGGTCCATGGGCGGCGAAAAGACCCGACATGAGGCGGATATGACGCAATGGCTGGCAAAACGGGCCACTGTCGGGAAAAAACCACCCTATGGCTTCCCACGTGACTATAAGTTTTCGTGATCGCGCTGCTGCGCAGGTGAATTTCCGCCGATACGGCTTGGCACAACCCGTATCGGTGCGCTAGATCAACAAAAAACAGGCCTATCGAGACGAGACATGTTGCGCATTCTGACGCTGATCACCGGACTGGCCCTGATGGCCGCCTGCACACAGACACAAGTGTATGAACCACCTGAATCCCTTGGCGAGTTCAAACTGCGTGTCAACTATGCCTTTGCGGACAAGGCCGTTCAGGGACCTGTGTCGCGGGACGCCACACCTGAAGAATGGACAAAAGCCATCCAGAACGCTGTTGATATTCGTTTGGGGCGTTACGATGGTTCGCAGGAATATGACGTCGGCATTAGTCTGGAGGGCTACATGCTGGCTCCGCCGGGAATACCTGTGATTTACAATCCCAGAAGCACTGCGATTGTGCTGGTCAACGTCTATGACGTGAAGAAGAAAGAGTTTCTGGCCAAAGGGAAGCAATTCCAGGTGCTGGAAGACACCACCGGCGGAAGTGCATTTAAAGGGTCAGGGCATGAGCGCACCAAAGAAGAACAGATGAGCGGTCTGGCTCTAAAAATTGCCGACCGTGTCGAGGAATGGCTTGCTGAAGAGCATGAAGAAAACGGCTGGTTTGACAAACGGCCAGACCTGATCCAGCCGCTGGAATCTGTCGAGGTCACGCAAAATCCAACGTGATCGGCGCATTTCCCTCAGGATGTGCTTGATTTTCCGCTTTGAACCAAATATCTCGCGCGCGCAGATGTAACCACGGGACCAAGGGTCCCCCAAATCGCAAAAGGGCGCCTGAGGAATGGCAAAGGAAAAGTTTGAGCGTAATAAGCCGCACGTCAACATCGGCACGATTGGCCACGTTGACCACGGCAAGAC